>JAJXTX010000281.1 GCA_021783385.1 Pseudomonadota bacterium | reverse complement strand
GCGAGCGGGTGTCGTTGAGAATGCCGCCCCACAGCATGCGCGCCTCCCAGTAGCGCGCGTAGCTGGTGTTGTTGCGAAACCCCAGGAAGATCGCCAGCGTCAGGCCGATCAGCGAGAACGGCACAAAGGTCAGCGACACCTTCCACACAAACAGACGGCCATGCAGCAGCGTCACCAGCAGCGAAAAGACCAGCGTCACCAGCAGCTGCGGCAGGATCACCGGCAGCACCGAGCCGTGAACGACCAGCAGCATGCGAAACCAGTTGGGGCGTGGACGGATGATCATGATGAACCTCAGGGACGCAGGAAGTGGAACGCTCTGCCGCGCATTCTCCGTGCGGCCGGGCAAAAGGCCAGTTCCCTTTCCATGATCGTCGACCCTGCAGGCCGGGGTGGCCAGCGCATGTCACGCCGCGACCGAGCCGGGTCTCCTCCGCGGCCATCCCTGCCGTGCCGATCAGCGAGCTGCTGCGGTCGTCAGCGTTTGCGCCTTGCTCTGGCCCGCGCCTGCTCGAAGAAGTCGTGCACCCCGGCGGCGCTCATGCGGCGGGCATGGGAGAGCTCCCCGGCCCGGGTGGAATACAGGATGCTGCCGCCCGGCGAGAGCATGACCGCCGCCGGGATGCCGTTTTCGACCGGATGGCCGAACTGCCCGGCGACGTCGAGGTTGCGGTCGAAGTTGCCGACGTTGACCTTCACCACGTTGAAACTGCGCGCCATCAGCGCGGCGTTTGCCGGCTGCTCGAGCGAACGGGCCAGCGCGCGGCAGTCTTCGCACCAGTTGGCGCCGAAGAAGATCAGCACCGGCCGGTGGTTCACCCTGGCCCGATCCAGCGCCCGCTGCACGTCGGCACGGGCGTTGGCTGCGACGGGGTAGGGAACGTCAGCGGCCGGCGCCTGAAAACTGAGCGCAAGCAGCAACAGCGGAAGAAATCGCTTCATCGGTATGCCAGACGTGGGGGAGGCGGCTGCGGAAACCGGCGCGCCGGAGCCCCCAACATCGGGCGCTGCGGATGCTGCACCAAATGATCTGTGGCGATGTGCATATGCGCCACACGCATAAAACCTCCGTGTTCACGATTTCCCGACCGGCGCACGGCCGGCGCTGCGCCGCAGGGCGGTGCGCCGGATGGCCCGGGCACTTATGCTGTTTGCCGTCACCCTGCCTGGAGCACGCCATGAAGATCCTCTGTGCGCTCGCGCTGCTGGCCGCCGTCTCGACGCAGGCCGCCACGGCCAGTGAACCGGTCCAGCGCAAGGATTCCAGCGTCATCGGCGCCGACGGCACCGCGTACGTCACGCGCGTCGTGCCGATCCCCCGCACCATCAGCCCGCAGGCGCAGGCCAGCCTCGCCCGGCCGATCCCGGACGCGGAGACGACCCCCTCGATCGCCGAGCAGCGGCGCGAGGTTGACGCCTGGCAGGCCGGCGCGGCGAAGGCGTTCGAGAAGCTTTACCCGGTGAAGGTCGAGCAGGGCGTGATCGCCGGCGTGCCGGTGCGCATCGTGACGCCGCCGCACGTCCCGGCCAGCCATCGCGATGACGTGCTGCTCAACGTCCACGGCGGCGGCTTCGTCGTCGACTCCGGCTCGCTCACCGAGTCGATCCCGATGGCCAGCCTCACGCAGACGCGGGTCGTTTCGGTGCTGTACCCGCTGGCGCCGGAGCACCCGTTTCCCGCCGCGCTGGATGCCGCCATCGCGGTGTACCGCGCGCTGCTGAAGACCTGCCCGCCCGACCACATCGTGATCTACGGCACCTCGGCCGGCGCCATCCTCACCGGCGAGATCGCCGTGGCGCTGAAGCAGCGCCACCTGCCCGAGCCCGCCGCGCTGGGCATCTTCTCCGGACTCGGCGATTTCTCGCGGCCGGGCGACTCCGCCTCGCTGTTCGCGCTGAACGGCCTGTCCGGCTACCTGGCGCCGCCGGTGCCCGGCGCGCGCATGAGCCCCGAATACGTGGGCCGTACCGATCCACGCGACCCGGTGCTGTCGCCGGTGTTCGCCGACCTGCGCGGCCTGCCGCCCACGCTGTTCATCACCAGCACGCGCGACATGCTGCTGAGCGGCACCACCATCCTTGACCGCGCGTTTCTGCATGCCGGCGTGGACACCCGGCTGATCGTCTTCGAGGCACTGCCGCACACCTTCTGGAACGATCCCGACCTGCCGGAATCCACCGAGGCCCACCACGCCATGGCGGACTTCTTCAGCGCGCATCTTTACGGCGCAGCGAGCCAGCGTGGATCTGCCGTTCCGCGCAGCGGGCAGCGCTGAAGGTCGGCAACAAAAAAACCGCTTCCGGCGGGAGAGGTTTTGGGGTGAGGGCTCGGCACGACGCGATACGCCCGTGTGCCCGGCAGGCTCGCAGCGAAACGAAAAACCGACGCGCCGCGCCCGCTGTCGCGGCGGGCGGAAGCGGCGGGCCTGGCCGCAGGGCTTGCTGCCGCGGATTCCTGCCGAGGTGCAGCTGGCGCCAGCCGCCAGCACGACCGGTGTGGACGCGAAGACCAGGGCGCAACCCAGTCCCGAGATCCGCAGCTGCTTGCGCATGACGCCCTCCGGTGTTGACGCGTGCCGGCAGGTTGTCAGGAATGAAAAGGCATCTGCGTTCGTCACGGACAAAGGCCTATGCTGCAGGACGATCGCGCGCCGAGGAGTTCCGCCATGACCGATATCAGTGGCAAGACCAGCAACGGGTTTGCCTACGAGGGCAACTATCACCCACCGAGCGCCGGTCGCGTGCACTGGTCGGTGACCTTTCGCCACAACGGCGATTTCGCCGGCATGCGGCATGGCTGCGTGCACGGCGTGCAGGACACGCAGCCGGCGGCGCTGGATGAGGCGGTGATGCGCGACATCGAGTCGGCGTGGACACTGGCGCATTGACGCCGCGGCGCGCGATCCGCTTCACTGGAACCCGCATTCGCCATTCATCAAACCCGCCCGCATCCGCAAGGCTCGTCCGTGCTTCGAGACGCCACTGCCGCCGATTTTCCCGCCATCCTCGAACTCAACCAGGCGTTCGTGAGCGTGCTCAGTCCGCTCGACCACGCGCGCCTGGCGCGGCTGCATGCGCAGGCGGCGCTGCATCGGGTGATCGAGCAGGACGGACGGGTCGAGGCCTTTCTGCTGGTGCTGCGCGAGGGCGCCGACTACGACAGCCCGAACTACCGCTGGTTTGCCGAACGCCATGCGCGCTTCCTGTATGTGGATCGCATCGTGGTCGCCGGCTCCACCCAGGCGCGCGGCGCCGGCAGCGCGCTGTACCGCGATCTCTACGCGCTGGCGATGCGTGACGGGGTGCCGCTGATTGCCTGCGAGTTCGATATCGAACCGCCGAACCCGGCGTCCGCGCGCTTCCATGCCGGGCTCGGCTTTTGCGAGGTGGGCCGCCAGGCGCTCGATGGCGGCCGGAAAATCGTCTCGCTGCAGCTGCTGGATGTGACCATCAACCCGCACGGAGAAACCGCGATGACGACCCATGCCGCTTATCCGATCGGCACGCCCGGCGTTCCCTGGGGCGCGGCGGAAGTCGCGGCGTGGCGCGCACGCCAGACCCGCCAGCGCAGCTACGCAGCGGACGTGCTGCGCGCGGTCGAGTCGCTGCGCGCGCGCTTCGACGTGCAGCAGTACGGCCGGGTGGAATACGCCCCCGACAGCTACCCGCTGTTCGCGATCACCAGCCGCCCCTGGCGCGACGAGCTGCCGGTGGTGCTGGTGACCGGCGGCGTGCATGGCTACGAGACCAGCGGCGTG
>JAJXTX010000280.1 GCA_021783385.1 Pseudomonadota bacterium | reverse complement strand
CGCGGCAGTCTGGATCTGGTGATCGAGTCGGACGTGAACATCCTCGACATCGCCGCGCTGGCGGTGATCGTGCGTGAGGCCGGCGGCGTGTTCACCGGTCTGGACGGCGCACCGCTGACGCTGGACACGCGCAGCGTGCTCGCCGGCACGCCGGCGATCCACCGGCAGGCGTTGGGGCGGCTGGCGGCCCCGCGCTAGAATGAGCGGATGCGCAAGCCACCGATCATCCACGCCACGCGAGACGTCGACAACAGCAGCTTTCTGCACGTCGAGCAGCTCGATCTGGAATTTTCCAACGGCGAACGCCGCACCTACGAACGGCTGAAGGGCAGCGGGCTGGGCGCGGTGATCATCGTGCCGATGCTGGACGATGACACCGTGCTGCTGATACGCGAATATGGCGCCGGCGTTGGCCGCTATGAGCTGGGCCTGCCGAAGGGCCGGCTGGATCAGGACGAAACCGCCGAGCAGGGCGCCGAGCGCGAGCTGAAGGAGGAGATCGGCTACGGCGCGCGCCGCCTGAAGATCCTGCACAACCTGTCGCTGTCGCCGTCGTACATGACGCACATGGCGCACGTGGTGCTGGCACAGGACCTTTACCCGGAGCGGCTGCTTGGCGACGAGCCGGAAGAGCTCGACGTGGTGCCGTGGAAGATGACCGAGCTGCATACGCTGCTCGGGCGCGACGACGTCACCGAGGGGCGCTCGATCGCCGCGCTGTTCATGGCCCGCGAGTACCTCGCCGGGCGTTTTCAGCGCACATGAGCGCAGCACCCGCCTTCGCCCGCCAGATCGGTGACATCGCGCGCGCTGCCGGCGAGGCGATCCTGGCCATCTACCGCAGTGATTTCGCGGTGCAGACCAAGCTCGATGCCTCGCCGCTGACTGCCGCCGACCTGGCCGCGCAGCAGGTCATCATCGACCGCCTGGCCCTGCTCGATCCGCCGCTGCCGGTGCTGTCGGAGGAGGCGAAGGCGCTGGCCTGGTCCGAGCGCCGGCACTGGACGCGCTACTGGCTGGTCGATCCGCTCGACGGTACGCGCGAGTTCGTCAAGCGCAACGGCGAGTTCACCGTCAACATCGCGCTGATCGACGATCGGCATGCCGTGTTGGGTGCGGTGCTGGCGCCGGTCAGCGGCGAGCTGTACATCGCCGAACGTGGTCACGGTGCGTGGCTGCAGGCGCAGACCGGCGGCGAGTGGCAGCGCATCGCCACGCGCCGCCTGGCCGCGCCGGCGGTGGTCGCGGGCAGCCGCTCGCATGGCGCCAACACCCAGGCCCTGCTGCACGCGCTGCTTGGCGCCGATTACCAGCCGCTGCCAATGGGTTCGTCGTTGAAGTTCTGCCTGATCGCGCGCGGCGCGGCCGACGTCTATCTGCGTCTGGGCCCCACCAGTGAATGGGACACCGCCGCCGCGCAGTGCGTGCTGCAGGAAGCCGGTGGCGCCGTGCTCGATCTGCACGGGCAGCCTTTCCGCTACAACCGCGGCGAATCGCTGCTCAATCCGGAGTTCATCGCGGTGGGCGATGCCGGCATCGACTGGGCAGCCCGGCTGGGCGCAGCTGTGCAAGCCTGATTTCGATGCGGGACGAGGCAAGATCGGCCCCTCATACCGGCCTTCTCCCCGCAGTGGAGAAGGTGTTTTCGCATTGCTGGAATTTCCCGTCGCATGACTGACCGCTACACGCTCGACGATCTGCTCGCGATCATGGCGCAGCTGCGCGACCCGCAGCGCGGCTGCCCGTGGGACGTGCAGCAGGATTTCGCCAGCGTCGCTCCGTACACCATCGAGGAGGCGTACGAGGTGGCCGATGCGATCGACCGCGGCGACTTCGACGACCTGCGCGACGAGCTGGGCGACCTGCTGCTGCAGGTGGTGTTCCATGCGCAGATGGCGCAAGAGCGCGGGCTGTTCGGCTTTGCCGAGGTGGCGCATGCGATCAGCGCCAAGCTGGTGCGGCGCCATCCGCACGTGTTCGGCGACGTGCGCTACGCCGATGCCGCAGCGCAGAAGCAGGCGTGGGAGGCGATCAAGGCGGTCGAGCGCAGGCACGGCGGTGCGCCGCAGGACGACAGCGCGCTGGCCGGCGTCTCCAGTGGCCTGCCGGAGTGGCGGCGCGCGCTGAAGCTGCAGCAGCGCGCCGCCAGCGTGGGTTTCGACTGGCCCGATGCGCAGCCGGTGCTGGCCAAGCTGGCCGAGGAAGTCGGGGAGGTGCGCGCCGAGTTTGCCCACGGCGCCGACCCGGCGCGGCTGCTGGACGAGATCGGCGATGTGCTGTTTGTGATGGTGAACCTGACGCGCCATGCCGGCGTCGATTTCTCCTCCGCGCTGCGCCACGCCAACGCCAAGTTCGAACGCCGCTTCCGCCAGATGGAAACGCTGGCCGCCGCCGACGGCGTGCCGTTCGGCGAGCGCACGCTGGCCGAACAGGAGCAGCTGTGGCTGCAGGCGAAGGCACTGGAAGGCAAGCCCTGACGCCGCGCGCGGGCGCCGATCGGTACCGGTTCGACCTTTGCGCGCGGGCCGCATTTCACTCCAGGGTGGCACCCGTCATGCGCCGTCGCGTGATCGCCGGCTTGCCGCAGGTTCCGAGTGCTGCTCTCGCCACGGGATGCAAATAGGCGGTGCCGTGCAACCTGTAGCGTGACCTCGCTGGCATGGGTGGCGACGATTGAGCGCAGCGACCCGCCGCCGCGGATTGGACGCGAGCGCGCTGTTGTTGGCATGCTTGGATTCTTTCCGCAGCAGGAGTCGCGCATGCACTACCGTCGCCTTGGCAGCACCGGCCTGCAGCTGTCCGCGCTGTCGTTCGGCGCGTGGGTCACCTTCGGCCGGCAGGTGGGGCGCGCACAGGCGCGCGAGCTGCTGGCGCTGGCGCACGATCGCGGGGTGAATTTTTTCGACAACGCCGAGACCTACAACAACGGCGTGGCCGAGCAGCTGATGGGCGACGTGCTGGCCGACCTGCGCTTTCCGCGCGACAGCTACTGCGTCTCCAGCAAGGTGTTTTTCGGCGCGGTGGACAAGCCGCTGCCGACCCAGCGCGGGCTGTCGCGCAAGCACGTGATCGAGGCCTGCCAGCAGGCACTGACGCGGCTGCGCGTGGATTACCTCGACCTGTATTTCTGCCATCGGCCCGATCCGGACACGCCGATCGCGGAAACCGTGTGGGCGATGGACACGCTGGTGCGCCAGGGCAAGGTGCTGTACTGGGGCACCAGCGAGTGGCCGGCGGCGGCGATCCACGAGGCGCACCGTGTCGCGCACGAACATCATCTGGTGGCGCCGGTGGTCGAGCAGCCGCAGTACAACCTGCTGCATCGCGAGCGGGTCGAAGTGGAATACGCGCCGCTGTACGAAAAATACGGCATGGGCACCACCGTCTGGTCGCCACTGGCGTCGGGCCTGCTCAGCGGCAAATACAGCGACGGCATCCCGGCCGGATCGCGGCTGACCCAGCCCGGCTACGAATGGCTGCGCGAAAGCGTGCTGGGCGCTGGCGGCCAGCGCGTGACCAGGGTCCGCGCGCTGCAGCCGATCGCCGATGCGCTCGGCGTCACGCTGGCGCAGCTGGCGATCGCGTGGTGCCTGCGCAACCCGCACGTCTCCACCGTGATGCTCGGCGCCAGCCGGCCCGAGCAGCTGGCACAGAATCTGGACGCGCTGGAGGTGCTGCCGCGGCTGGACGCGGCGCTCGCCGAGCGCATGCAGCGCGCGCTGGATGCTGCGGCCGGCTGAGCGTGCGCGGACTGTCCGGCT
>JAJXTX010000279.1 GCA_021783385.1 Pseudomonadota bacterium | reverse complement strand
TCGAAGTCCTTGATGTGCATCTTCGTGTGGAACATGTTTTCCTGGTACACGTTGACGTCGAACATCTCGTACTTCTGGCGGATGTGCTTGGCCAGGTAGTCCTGCACCGAGTTGATCTTGTGGTCGATGAAGTGCTTCTTGCCCTTCACGTCGCGGGTGAAGCCGCGCACCCGGTAGTCGCACACCACGATGTCCGACTCGAAGCTGTCGATCAGGTAGTTCAGCGCCTTCAGCGGCGAGATCACCCCGCAGGTGGCGACGTCGATGTCCGCGCGGAAGGTGGCGATGCCGTTGTGCGGGTGCGTTTCCGGGTAGGTATGGACGGTGATGTGGCTCTTGTCCATGTGCGCCACCACGGCGCCGGAGATGGTGTCGCGGCCGAGCTTCTCCAGCACCGGCTCCTCGGAGATCAGCATGGTCACCGAGGCGCCCTGCGGGTCGTAGTCCTGGCGCGCGATATTGAGGATATTCGCGCCGATGATCTCGGCCACATCGGTGAGGATCTGGGTCAGCCGGTCAGCGTCGTACTGCTCATCGATGTACTCGATGTAGCGCTGACGCTGCTCTTCGGACACCGCATAGCAGATGTCGTAGATGTTGAAGCTGAGCGCCTTGGTCAGGTTGTTGAAACCCTGCAGGCGAAGACGCGGAAGTGGTTTGACCAAGACGGCTCTCCATGGCTGGTTTCGGCCAGCAGTAGAGGCGGGTTAGCGACAAGGGTCCCCGCTGGGTGATGTGACGCGCGGCAGCGACTGTGCGCGACCCTTGTGACCGGCCCGCGACAGGTTCGTCGCGATCGGCAGACCGCCAAGTATGCGGCATAAGGCAAAAAAACTGAAACTGCGGCAAACTGCTCCCGTTTGTCATAATGCCGCGCAAGGCGGGTGTCTGGCAGATACACCTGCCGCCGTTGCGGAGATCGCCGCTGGCAACAACCATTTCGGGGAGTCATCGTGGCGCAACCACTCAAATACCAGCTGCAACAGGCTTTTGAACGCTCGCAGGCTCCACTCGGCTTTGCCCCCGACCCCGCCTCGATGGAGCGCTTCCTGGCGCTGTGCCATCGCCGGCGCTACCCCGGCAAGACCGCGATCATCCGCCCGGGCGATCCGGCCAACACGCTGCACTACGTCGTGGAAGGCTCGCTGGCGGTCTGCACCGAGGATGAGCAGGGACGCGAGCTGATCCTCGCGTACATCAGTCGCGGCCAGTTCATCGGCGAGATGGGCCTGTTCGTGGAGCAGGCGCAGCGCGAGTCGATGGTGCGCACGCGCACCCCGTGCGAGATGGCCGAGGTCAGCTACGAGCGGCTGTTCCAGCTGATGGAAGGCCCGCTGCGCGAGGAGTGCCCGAAGATCCTGTTCGCGATCGGCGCCCAGCTCACCAACCGCCTGCTGCGCACCTCGCGCCAGGTCAGCCGGATGGCGTTCATGGACGTCACCAACCGCATTTCGCGCACGCTGCTGGATCTGTGCCAGGAGCCCGATTCGATGACCCACCCGGACGGTACCCAGATCCGCATCTCGCGTCAGGAAGTGAGCCGCATCGTGGGCTGCTCGCGCGAGATGGTCGGGCGTGTGCTGAAGCAGCTTGAGGAACAACGCATGATCGACGTGTCCGGCAAGACCATCGTGGTGCGTGGCACCCGTTGAGCGGCCGGATCCCGGGCGGTTCATCTGCCGCCGGGCCTGAACCAGTTTTTTACCATCACTGGTCGAGGATGAATCCTCGCCATGGGTCGGGGCAGCGCGTGGATGACGGACAGTTCCTCATTTTTGTCGGTATCGGCCTGCTGGCACAACTCGTCGACGGCGCGCTGGGCATGGCTTATGGACTGGTCTCCAATGCGACCCTGTTGGCGATGGGATTGCCGCCGGCGATGGCCAGCGCCACCGTGCACACCGCCGAGGTATTCACCACCGGCGTTTCCGGTGCCTCGCATGCGTGGTTCGGCAATGTGCGCTGGAAGCTGTTCTGGCAGCTGGCTGTCCCCGGCGCGGTTGGCGGCATGGTGGGCGCCTATTTCCTGGCCATGGTGCCGGGCGAGACGATTCGCCCGTTCGTCAATGCCTATTTGCTGATCCTCGGCACGATGGTGCTGCTGCGCGCCTTCGGCAAGCGGGTGAGCCACCATCAGGTACAGCACACGGGTGTACTCGGTTTTGTTGCCGGCCTGCTCGACGCCATCGGCGGCGGCGGCTGGGGGCCGTTGGCCACCAGCACGCTGATCGCCCGCGGCGGCGGCGTGCGCAGCACGATCGGCTCGGTCAACGCGGCCGAATTCGTGGTGACGGCATGCGTTTCCGCCACGCTGGTGTGGCACGTCGGCATCGGCCACTGGCCGATCGTGCTGGGATTGCTCACGGGTGGCGTGATCGCCGCACCGCTGGCGGCATGGCTGGTGCGGCACCTGCCTGAACGCGCCGTGATGGCAGCGGTCGGCAGCCTGATTGTGCTGATCAGCCTGGGCCAGCTGCTGCAACAACTGTTGAGCAACCGTGAGCTTTAGAACCAGTCCACGCGGGTGATCACGCGGCCGAGCGCCTTCTCCACCTTCTTGCACAGCGTCGGCGTGCCATTGACCAGCACCACCTCGGCGGCCGGCCGCAGCATCGGCACGTCCTGCAGCGAGTCGCTGTAGGCCACTTGCCACGACGAAAGACCATGCTGCGCCAGCAGCTGCACCTTGCGCGCGCCCACGTTGTGCCGCCATGGCCGCATGCCAAGCCAGCCCGGACGCAGCTGCGACCCCAGCACCTGCAGGTTCGACAGCCCCAGCTGCTGCAGGATGCCGCTCACCAGCGCGTGCTCGCAGCCGGTCACCACGATCACCCGATCGCCCGCGGCCTGGTGCCGGCGCAACGCGTGCAGGCCGTCGCGGCAGAACTGGCGCGGCCGACGCACCAGGCTGGCGGCGAACGCTTCCGCGATGGCCTGATAGCGCTTCTCGCCCACACCCAGCAGCGCGACGCGCACCAGCGTGCGCAACGGCAGTTCGCGCGACAGCGGCAGTTGCAGCAGCAGCAGCGGCGCGCACAGCAGCGCAAGCACGGGGCGCCATAGCGAGCGCGCATAGCGCTCGCGCATGAACAGATGAAACGCATCGCCGTGGATCAGCACGCCGTCGAAATCGAACAGCACCACGCGCGGCGGCGTGGCGGCCACGCCGGCGGCTTCGCCCGATACCGAGTTCACGGCGTACCGAACAGCCGCCGCAGTTCACTGCCCGGGTCATCGGCGCGCATGAACGCCTCACCGACCAGAAACGCCTGGATGCCGCCCTCGCGCAGGCGCGCCACGTCCTCCGGCGAATGGATGCCCGATTCGGCCACCAGCACGCGGTCGTACTCGATCATCCCCTGCAGCGTGAGCGAGGTTTCCAGCGAGGTCTCGAAATTGCGCAGGTTGCGGTTGTTGACGCCGATCAGCGGCACCGGCAGTGCCAGCGCGCGCTCCATCTCTTCCTCGTCATGCACTTCGCACAGCACGTCCAGGTCAAGCTCGGCGGCGAGCAGCGACAGCTGCAGCAGCACGTCGTCATCGAGCGCGGCGACGATCAGCAGGATGCAGTCGGCGCCGATCGCGCGCGCCTCGTGCACCTGGTACGGGTCGATGATGAAATCCTTGCGCAGCAGCGGCAGCGAGCACGCCGCGCGGGCCTGCTGCAGAAACGCCTCGCTGCCCTGGAAAAAATCGCTGTCGGTCAGCACCGACAGGCAGGCGGCACCGCCGGCCTCATAGCTGCGTGCAATCGCGGCCGGATCGAA
>JAJXTX010000278.1 GCA_021783385.1 Pseudomonadota bacterium | reverse complement strand
CAGCAGCGGCACCAGCTTGAGCAGGGTGGTCAGCAGCTGCACGCGGCCTGCTTCGCGCACGCCGGCCAGGTTCACCGCGGTGCAGACCCACAGCGCGCCGAGCGCGCAGGCGGCGCCGCGCAGCGGCGTGGCCGTGGCCTGCGGCCACACCCCGCCGAGGCTGCCGGCGAACGCCACCGCGATTGCCGCATTGCCGACCCAGGTGCCGACCCAGTAGCTCCACGCCACCATGAAACCGGCGCTGTCGCCGAACGCACGCCGGGCGTAGCCATACGCGCCGCCGTGGTTGCGCACTACCTGCGCCAGCCATGCGTACACCAGCGCCAGCAGCAGTGCGCCGCCCAGCGTCAGCGCCCAGCCGAGCAGGCTGGCCGCGCCGTACGGCGCCAGCGTGGCCGGCAGCAGGAATACCCCCGAGCCGATCATGTTGCCGACCACCAGCGCGATCAGCGTCCACTGCCCGAGTGCCCGCGTGTCGCCACTCATGCGCGCGGTTGCGACTCGCGATAGGCGCCGCGCAGCAGCTCGTGGAAATGATGCACCGCGTTCTCGCGCAGCGGATTCAGCCGGCCGGCCTCGTACGAGCCCGACGCCAGCCCGCGCTGCACGTCCTCGCAGATCGTCACGTCCTCCTGCTGCACCTCGTCGCTGAAGGCGACGTCCTGCGCGCGGCGCGCCAGCGCCGCGGCGCTGGCGTCGACGGCGTAGTAGAAGTCGAACTCGACCCGGCAGCGGTCCACCCCCAGCGGCAGCACGCGGTTGGTCTGCAGCCGGCCGGGCAGGATGTTCAGCATCGTGTTCGGATACAGGAAGTAGTACAGCGCCTCGCCGCTGCCGTAGAGCTCGGCGGCGCTCTCCAGCGGGCTGAACTGGAACGAGTACCACGCCGCCGTCTCGGTGACGTAGCTGCGGTAGTCGAGCACGCTGTTGAGGCCCGGATGGATGTGCGGCACGTGGTAACCCTCCAGGTAATTGTCCACGTACACCTTCCAGTTGCACGCCACCTCCCAGCTGGCGCGATGATGGAACTCGAAGCCGGCCAGCGCGCGCTGCGGCCCCAATCGCGCGTCGATGCCGGCGACGAACGCGTCGAACGGCGGCGCCTCGCCGGTGGCCACGAAGACCAGCCCCTGCCACAGTTGCACGCGCAGCTCCGGCAGGCGAATCGTGTCCGGGTTGAAGTCCGTCGTGCGGCCCATCTCCGGCGCGCCGCGCAGCACGCCGTCGAGCCCGTAGGTCCAGCCGTGGTAGCGGCAGCGCAGCGCGGTGGCGCCGCGGCCGTCGCAGCTGGCGATGGGCCCGGCGCGATGCCGGCACACGTTGTGGAACGCGCGGATGGTCTGCGGGTCGCTGCGCACCACCAGCAGCGGCAGCCCGGCGATCGTGCTGACCACGTGATCGCCCACCCCGCTCAGCTGCGACTGGTGGCAGACCAGCTGCCAGCTGCGCGCGAACACTGCGGCGGCATCCAGCGCCGGCATGCGCGGGTCGGTATAGAACCGCGCCGACAGCGCCAGCGCATGGTCGAGCGGCTGCGCGGCAAGCACATCGGGAGCAAGCAGGTCAGGCATGGCAGGCGCCGGTCGGATGCGATGGCGGAGTATTCACCGTCGGCCCGCCCGCGGGAAGAGGCGTGTAATCGGGCAACTTCGGGATGGCCGTGGCTGGGCGTTCCCGGGGTTCAGGCTCAGCCGGCCGTCCGCGGCACGAAGCGCAGCGCCACCGAGTTCATGCAGTAGCGCAGGCCGGTGGGGCGCGGGCCGTCGTCGAAGACGTGGCCGAGGTGGCTGTCGCAGCCGGCGCAGCTGATCGCGGTGCGATCCATGCCAAAGCTGGTGTCGCTGAGCTGGATCACGTTGCGTGCCGCGATCGGCTGCCAGAAGCTGGGCCAGCCGGTGCCGGAGTCGAACTCGGTGGCCGCGTCGTACAGCGCGGTGGCGCAGCCGACGCAACGGAACAGGCCCTTCACGCTGGGCTTTTCGTGCGGGCCGCTGAAGGCCATTTCGGTGCCGTTGCGGCGCAGTACCTCGAACGCCGCCGGCGACAGCCGCTGCCGCCACTGTGCGTCGCTCAGCACCAGCCTGGGCACTTCGCGGGCGCCGAGGTCGCGGCCGTCGTCGCCGAAGATTTCCAGCAGCACCTTGCCCGGCTTGCCCACCGGCCGGTGATCAGCGGCACGGGCCGCAAACAGCCGCGGCGCCAGCAGGCCGCCGCCGGCCAGCAGCAGGGCGCCTCCGGTCAGCGCGGCGCGCACGAAGCGGCGGCGGTCGGCGGCGAGGGTTTCATCGAGACGTGACATGGGCATCTCCGTGGGATACATGGGCCATTCGCAGCGCGGACAGGCCAGGTTACCCGCGCGCTCGCCGTGCAGCGCCACCGCACGTCTACAGGGAAATACGGCGTAACCGCGCGGGCGGATGCGGCGAATGCCGGTCGGGACTTGCCGATCCGGAGCGCCCGTGCCGCAAACCTTGACCGCCACCGGCTTGATGGGTCTAGATTGTCGTTATTCGACATGGACGAGTGCCGAACCGACCGTGCAAGCCGACGCCTCCGCCGCCAGCGAGTCGCCCGACCAGCGTCGGGCGGCGTGGATGGCCGCGGCCCAGGCCGGCGATCGGCGCGCCTACGAGAAGCTGCTGGCCGATTCGGTGGGCCTGATCCGCGCGGCGGCACGGCGGCAGGGCGTGGCGCTGGATCGGCTGGATGACGTGGTGCAGGAAACCCTGATCACCGTGCATCGCGTGCGCCACACCTATGACCCGGCGCGTTCGTACGATGCCTGGCTCAGTGCCATCGCGAGCCGCCGTGCGATCGACGCGTTGCGCAGTCGCGGTCGCCGCGACAGCCGCGAGCTGCACGACGAGTTTGCGCTGGACACGCACGCCGGGCCGGACGATGCCAGCGCCGCGACCGAACAGCTGCAGCGCGCGCAGCGGTTGCATGCCGCGATTGCCCGGCTGCCGCCGGGCCAGCGCGAGGCGGTGGAGCAGCTGGGCCTGCGCGAGCACTCGCTGAGCGAGGCGGCCGAACTCACCGGTCGCAACAGCGGCGCCCTCAAGGTCAACCTGCATAGGGCGCTGAAGGCGCTGCGCGGCCATTTTCACGGAGAGCCCTGAGTGCCATGTCCGACCCACGATCGCACGCTGCCCTGATCGACCGCCTCGGCACCGGGCTGGTGCCGGTGCGCCGGTTGCCGCCGCCTGCGCTGCGCGCGCTCGGCTGGCTGCTGGTGGTGGCGGCGATCGCGGTCGCGCTGTCGATGCATTACGGCCTGGCCGGCATGCTGCAGCGCTGGGCCGCGGCGCCGGATCTGAAATGGGCCGGCCTCGGCGCGGTGATCACCGCCATCACCGCGGCGTGGGCGGCGTTTGCGCTGGGCGTGCCGGGGCGGCCGGCGGCGTGGGCGTGGCTGCCGCTGCCGGGCATGCTGCTGTGGATCGGCGCCAGCGGCTTCGGCTGCCTGCGCCGCTGGATCGCGCCGGGCACCGAGGTGGCCGGCATGCACCAGTCGATCGACTGTCTGGTGTTCATCGTCAGCTTCTCGATTCCGCTGTCCGCGCTGATGATCGTGCTGCTGCGCCGCGCCTGCCCGCTGCGCCCGGTGCTGACCGCGGTGATGATCGGCCTGGCCAGTGCCGCGGCCTCGGCCAGCCTGCTGGAAATCTGCCACGCCTACGATGCCGCTGCCACCGATCTGCTGACGCACGCGGTGGCGGTGGCGCTGGTGGTGGCCGTCAATGCCGCGATGGGCGGGCGGCTGCTGTCGCGGGCCTAG
>JAJXTX010000277.1 GCA_021783385.1 Pseudomonadota bacterium | reverse complement strand
TGACCAGCCGCCAGCTGTTCGGCGACACGCATGAGCGCGCTCAGCGGCACACTCGGTGCGCCTTCGCCCTTCAGCGCCGCCAGCAGCTGCGGCAGCGCATCGATCGCGTGACGCACCAGCGCCTGGACCTGCTCGTCCGGCTGGATGCTGCCGTCGAGCACGCGGTTGAGCATGTCCTCCACCTTCCACGCAAACTCGCCCAGCACGCCGGCACCGACCAGTCGGCCGGAGCCCTTCAGCGTGTGGAACGAACGGCGGATGCTGACCAGCGAGGAGATCTGGGCGGGATCGGCCAGCCATGCCTGTTCGGCATTGCGCAGGTTGTCGATCTCCTCCTGCATTTCCTCCAGGAAGATCTCGCGGATATCGTCATCGATGCCTTCGGCATTCGCATTGAAAGTGGTATTGGCCGCCAGCGGGTCGCGCACCGGCACCTGCTCGAACTGTTCCTCCTCGACCTCGATCCAGTCGTCGCCGTGCTGATCTGCCGCGTCGCCTTCCAGCATGGCCGGCGCGGTTGCCTCGGTCTCGGCCAGACGCAGTCCGTCCAGGTTGTGCAGCAGCGGAGCGAGTGGCGCGCTGTCACCGACAAACAGCTGCGCGAGATCATCGCCTTGCAACAGGCTGACCGACTCGGAAAGCTCAGGATGGTGCTCGTCGTCGAGATTGCCGGTTGCGACCGGCTCCGGCTCCGGCTCCACCGCGGTCACCGCAGCCAGCGAAAGCGGCCGCGCCGCCGGCACCGGCCAGTACCCGAGCAGGCCAAGGCTGTGCTCGGCCACGTCGAGAATATGCTCCAGCCCGCCGCGATGTTCGCGCGCGGCCTCCAGGTAGTACTCGAGCGCGGCCAGCGCGTCGGCCAGATGATCCATCTGCGCACCGCTGGGTACGCGCCGGTCGCCCAGCAGCTCATGGCCGATGAAGCGGCCCACGCCCTCGGCCAGCTCGGCCGGGCGCGGGGCAGACATCATGCGCATGGCGCCGGCCACTTCCTCCATCAGGCTCGGCGTACCCGTCAGGCGACCGTGCTCCCAGCCGGATTCGACGAACGCCACAATCGCGTCCTTGACCTTGGCCGTGTTGCTGATCGCCTCCTGCATCAAGGCCGTGACGACGCCCAGCGCCTCGCTGCGCGGCAGCCCCTGGGTGGCGCTGCCGGTACCGGCCTGTTCTTCCGAGCCGAGGCTCTCGATGTGGTCGTCCAGCGATGCCTCGACGTACAGCAGCGCGCCGGCCACGTCGAGCAGGGTCTCTTCGTCGGCCGGACGCATGCGGTTGGCGATTTCGTCCAGCATGCGCCGCTGCTCGGTGATCACGCGCCGCGGCACCGCCAGCGCCAGCATGCCCAGCGTGTCACCGACACGTTCCAGCACTTCGCCCTGGGCCGCGAGCTGGGCGGGGTCGCCGTCCTGCTGGCGCAGGAACAGGTCGAGCGCTTCCTTGACGCGCAGCAGGTCGTCCTTCAGCGCGCGCGAGACCGAATCGAGCAGCGCGCGATTGTGCCCGGCCATCGAGCCGCGGGCGTGTTCCAGTTCGCCGGCATCCGGCAGCAGGCTGTCCAGCGCATAGGTCTCGCGCAGCATCTGCATTTGCGGGCTGCACTGGCTGGCCTGCGCCACGATGTAGAGCAGCTTGCTCGCCAGCTCGTTCGCATCGTTGCCGCGCAGGCTGTCCTCGCCATGCTCGATCAGCTGGCGGATGCTGCGGTCGACCTTGCCGATCAGCTGGCGCACTTCGCCGGCCTGGCTCTTGAGCATGCCCTGCTCCAGCCCTTCCAGCACGCCGGCGGCAATCCACCACAGCCGCCGGCCGTGCACGTGATAGCAGCGCGCGGTGATCGACAGCAGCGTCTTGCGCATGCCAAGCAGCTGCTGCGCGGGATTCTGCCCGCGGAACCAGCCGAGCAATTGCTGCTGGAAGCGCAGACGCAGATCGACCAGTTCGCCGCGATGCGCCTCGGCGTACGACTCGCTCATCGCCGCGGGCGCCTGCTCGGGCAGGAACGCGTCGAGGTTGGGATGGAACATCGCCGATTCGGGCAGCGGCGGCTGTTCGCGACTGGCGCGCAGGTCGTTCAGCAGCGGCAGCAGCACCACCGGCACATCGCGATGGCCGCTGGACAGCCGCTCAAGGTAATCGGGCAGCTGCATCAGGCCGCGCATCAGCGCGGCATAGGCTTCCTCGCGGTAGGTGACGCTTTCCTGCAGCAGCGCAATCGAAAGCGCCTCCATTTCTGCCGTGACCATCGCCGCGCCGTACAGCTCGACCATCTGCAAGGTGCCGTGCACCTGATGCAGGTGGTCCGTGCAAGTGCGCATGTAGTCGCGCTTGGCCGGATTGTCGACATAGGACTCCAGCGCCTCGCGAGCGATCGACAGCGTCTCGTCGAGCTCCGGCTTGACCCACTGCAGGGTGGTGAAATCGATGTGGTCTTGAAGTCTCATGCGCCTCTCTCAGCGGTTGCACCATGCACGCATCACGCAACCAGCGAGACTGCCCCCCGTCAAAATACTGATGTAGACCAGGCTGATATCGACTCGGCCGATGTCAACCCGGCAACTTGAAATGCGCCACCGAGCGCCGCAGGTCGCTCGCCAGCTGGGCCAGCGTACCGATCGAGTCGGCGGTCTGGCTCGCGCCCTGCGAGGTTTGCGAAGTGATTTCCTGAATCGCGTTCATCGACACCGAAACATCGGTGGCCGCCGCGGACTGCGCGCGCGCCGCGCTGGAGATGCTCTGAATCAGCGCGGACAGATCGTGCGAGACGCGCTCGATGTCGCCCAGCGCGCTGCCGGCGTCCTCCGCCAGGCGCGCACCGGCCACCACCTCGGCAGTGGTCTGCTCCATCGAGTTCACCGCCTCGTTGGTATCGGACTGAATCGTCTGCACCAGGGTCTCGATGCGCTTGGTGGCGCTGGTCGATCGCTCTGCCAGTCGCTGCACTTCGTCCGCCACCACCGCGAAGCCGCGGCCGGCCTCGCCGGCCGAAGCCGCCTGGATCGCCGCGTTGAGCGCCAGGATGTTGGTCTGCTCGGCGATGTCGTTGATCAGCTCCACGATCGAGCCGATCTCCTGCGAGGATTCGCCCAGCCGCTTGATGCGCTTGGAGGTTTCCTGGATCTGGTCGCGGATGGAGTCCATCCCGGAGATCGTCTCGCGCACCACTTCGGCGCCGCGCGAGGCGATCTTCACGGAGCGCTCGGCCACGTCGGCCGACTCGGCGGAATCCTTCGACACGATGTCCATCGAGCTCACGATCTGGTTGATCGCCGAGGTCGCCGAACTGATCTGCTGTGCCTGCTGCTCGGCAGCGTCGGCCAGATGACGCGCGGTGGTCTGGGTTTCCTGCGCCGACGACGATACCTGCTCTGAGGTTTCGTTGATGGTGGTCACCAGTGAACGCAGCTCGTCGATGGCGTAGTTCACCGAGTCGGCAATCGCGCCGGTGATGTCCTCGGACACGGTGGTCTTGACCGTCAGGTCACCCTCCGCGAGCGAGCCCATTTCGTCCAGCAGGCGCATGATCGCCTCCTGGTTGCGCTGGTTCAGTTCGGCACTGCTGGCAAACCGGCGGCGCTGGTCGCTGACCAGGGTGATCACCAGCAGCAGCGAGAAGGCCACCGCGCCGATCGCGCCGAACAGGCCCCACCACACGTTCGGGAACAGCCGCCGCAGCGGCAGCTTGCTGATCTGCTCGGACAGGTCGTTGGCGCGCAGCAGCACGGTCTGCGAATCCAGCGAGGCCTGGTTGCCGGCGTGCTTCACGTCGGCGATGTTGCCGGC
>JAJXTX010000276.1:1705-3791 GCA_021783385.1 Pseudomonadota bacterium | reverse complement strand
GTCGACGTGGTGATCCGGCGTTTGCGCAGCAAGCTCGATGCGCCGTTTGCCGCGCCGATGCTGCACACCGTGCGCGGCGCCGGCTACATGCTGGACAGTCATGACGATTGAACTGCCGTGGCGACGGCGCTCGATCGGCGCGCGCCTGAGCCTGCTCTACACGCTCGCGGCGCTGACCGCAGTGGCCCTGTTCGCCGGCATCACCGACTGGCGTCTGTCGACCAACTTCAGCGCCGAGCACCTGCGTTTCGTGCAGGCCAAGGTCGCCGAGCTGCAGGTGGATCTGAACGATGCCGGCGGCAAGCCGCAGGCGCTGCTGGGCGAAATCGTGAAGGAAACCGAAGGCTCGCGGCTGCGCCAGTACGAGGCGCGCGTGCTGGCCGGAGACCATGTGCTGGGCGAGACGCCGGGCATGCAGCGCGAGTTGCCCGGGTCAGTGTTCCCTCCCGCCATTGACGGTCTGCCGGGGGCGCCGCTGCGGCTGCGGCACGCCGGCCAGCGCAGCTACGCACTGGCGACAGTGCGGCTGGCCAGCGTCGACGGCGACACACCGCCGGTGCTGCAGCTGGCGCTGGACGTGACCCGCGACGCTGCGCTGCAGAGCAGCCTGCGCCGCGCGCTGGCGCTGGCGTTCGCACTGCTGGTACCGCTGCTGGCGTTTGCCGGGCGCTGGGTGGCGGCGCAGGGGCTGGCGCCGCTCACGCGCATCGCCGGCGCCGCGCGCTCGATCACGCCGGCCGATCTATCGGCCCGCTTGCCGCTGACGCCGCCGTGGCCGGACGAGCTGCACGCTCTGGTGCAGGTGTTCAACGCGATGCTGGCGCGGATCGAGGAGGCGTTTGCGCGGCTGTCGCGCTTTTCGGTCGATCTGGCGCACGAGCTGCGCACGCCACTGGCCAACCTCAGTGGCGAACTGGAGGTGTGCCTGATGCGCCCGCGCGAGGCGGTGGATTACCGCGCGGCGCTGGAGTCCGGTCTGGAGGAATGCCGGCGGCTCAACGTGCTGATCGAGAACCTGCTGTTCATGGCACGCGCTGAACACGCCGAGCAGGCGCTGCGGCATGAGCGCTTCGACGTGGCGCAGGCCTGCGCCTGGGTGGTGGCCCAACATGCGCCCGGTGCGGCCGCGCGTGGCATCCGCATCCGCCAGGACGGCGCCGCCACGCTGGTGGCCGATCCGCTGCTGCTGCGGCAAGCGCTGGCGAACCTGCTGGGCAATGCAATCCGTCATTCGCACGACGGCGGCGAGGTGCGCATCATGCTGCAGCCGGTCGCCGACGGCGTCGAGATCCGCGTGCAGGACGACGGCGAAGGCATCGAGGCGGCGCACCTGCCGCACCTGTTCGACCGCTTTTACCAGGTGGATGCGGCGCGCCGACACGGCGTCGGCCAGGGCACCGGGCTGGGGCTGTCCATCGTGCGCACCATCGTCGAGCTGCATCACGGCACGGTGACCGTGGCCAGCGTTCGCGGCAGCGGCACCACGGTAAGCATGCAGGTGCCGTCGGGCCTGTCGCTGCCAACGGATTCCTTCCAATCGGAGCCATCCAAGCATGAAGTCTGACTGGGCCAGCGTCTCGCATCGCGCGTTCAAGCTCGGCATCCTGATCAAGGGGCTGGATGGGCTGCTGGAGCTGCTCGGTGGCAGCGCCCTGCTGCTCACCAGTCGACCGGCGATCCAGCACGCGGTGGCGCTGCTGACGCGGCAGGAGCTGGTCGAGGACCCGCACGATGTTGTCGCCAACTACCTGCTGCACATGGCCCAGCACCTCTCGCTGGGCACGCGGAATTTCGCCGGCATCTACCTGCTGGCGCACGGGCTGGTGAAGATCGCGATGGTGGTGGGCCTGCTGCGCGGCGTGCGCTGGGCGTATCCGGCAGCCGTGGTGCTGATGACCGCCTTCATCGGCTATCAGGGCTACCGGCTGTTCCATCAGCCGTCGCCGCTGCTGGGGCTGCTCACCGTCATCGACGTCACGGTGACCGGTTTGATCGTGCGCGAATGGCGGCACTTGCCCGCCAGGCTGCCGTCCGCCGAATGACAGAATTGACATCCCGTCGAGCGCGGTTCTTCACGACGCGCCGA
>JAJXTX010000276.1:0-1605 GCA_021783385.1 Pseudomonadota bacterium | reverse complement strand
GGCGCGCTGCGCAAAGTGCTGCTGGCGCGCCGCGCGCAGGCGCTGGCGCAGAACGTCGCCACCGCCGAGGCGGGCTATCGCGACAGCGTGCGTCGGCGCGTCGCCGCTGGTGCCAGTGCCCGTGACGCAGAGCTGGCGGCCGAGCTCGACGCGCAGCGCGCGGCGGCCGATCTGGCCAACCGCACGGCGCAGCGCAGCGCGGCCGAGCATGCGCTGGCTGGCGCGATCGGCGTGCCGTGGTCGGCGCTGCGCACGGCGCCGCTGGCGTGGCCACAGCTGCAAGCGCCGCCGGCGCCGGCCGCCCTGCCCGCCGCGGCGCTGGCGCAGGACGCCGCGTGGAACCGGCTCGACCTGGCCGCGCTGCTGGCGCACTACCGCGCCAGCGCGGCGCGGCTGCGCGAGGCAGCAGGCACGCGCTACCCTGCCACCTCGGTGGCGCCGGGCTACATCTACGATCGCGGCCGGCGCAAGTTCGCCTTCGGCATCAACGTCGAGCTGCCGCTGTTTCACGGCGCCGGCGCGCGTATCCGCGCCGCGGCCGCGGCGCGCGACGAGGCCGCCGCCGCGGTGCAGGCGCGGCAGGCGCAGATTCTCAACGACCTGGACGCCGCACGCGCCGACTACGCCGAGCGCTACGCCGCCTGGCAGCGCATGCTCGACGTGGCCGCCGCCGCCCGCCAGAGCGCCGCACGCGCCCGCACCCAGCGGCGCGCCGGACAGATCGACCGCGGCCGTGAAACGATCGCCGAGGTGGCTTCCGCGCACGCCGAGCTGGCCGCCGTCGACGCGCTGGCCACCACGCTGAATTCGCTAGCCCGGCTGGAAGACGTGCTGCAGCGTCCGCTGTGGCCGGCCTCCACGCTGGCGCCACCCGCGGCCACCAATCCGCTGCCCTCCTCCTCACTGACCGAGACTGCCCATGCGCACTGATTCCGGCTGGCATCGCGTCATTCTCGTCGGCGCCTGCGCCACGGCATTGTCGCTGACGATGCCGTCACTGCATGCCGCCACCAACCGCAGCGGCGGCGTGACCCTGCCCGCGGCCAGCGTCAACGCCAGCGGCATCACCACCGCCGTGCTGCAGGCCACCACGCAAACCAGCCAGGCGCAGGCCACCGCCAGTGTGCTGGATCCGCAGCCGCTGCTGGCGCTGGCCGCGCAGCTGCAGGCCGCGCACGCCAACGCGATGGCGGCCGCGGTCGCCGCACACAGCGCCAGCGTCGAGGCCAAGCGCACGGCGGCGCTGTATCACGATGGCGAAAACGCCTCGCTGCAGCAGGTGCAGGCGGCCGCCGCGCTGGCCGCACAGGCGCAGGCGCAGCAGCAGATCGCGCAGGCGCAGGAAGTGGCTGCACGCAGCAGCGCGAGGGCACAGTGGGGGCCTTCGCTGGCCACGCTGGCAGCGCGCGGACCGCAGGCGCTGAGCGCCTATGCGGACGGCCACAGCGCGCTGCTGGCGGTGGTGCTGCCGGCCGGGCTGGCGACGCCGCCCGGTGACACCATCGCGCTGTCGCTGCCCGATCGCGGCCCACTGCCGGCCCACCTGATCGGCGCCTCGCCGCGCGCGGATGCCGTGGTGCAGGGCGCCACCTTCTTCTACCGCGC
>JAJXTX010000275.1 GCA_021783385.1 Pseudomonadota bacterium | reverse complement strand
TGCTCCGGATCGTCCCAGTTGTGATCCCACTCAAGGATGCGGGTCCGTGGCTTGCGCCTTGCCAACGCAGGGCCGAGATACTGCGCGACGATGCGCGCCCGCGTGGACGCCGGCAAATCCATGCCCGGGTAGGTCACTGGCTCAAAGCCCGGCTCATTCTGCAGGGTCAGGGCGAAGATCGGGATGCCATACCTGCGATAGGTGTCGACATACTTCACCAGGTAATCCGCGTACGTGCTTTCGTACTGCTCCAGCAACTCCCCGCCAATCAGGTTGGCGCTGGTCTTCATCCACGCCGGGGCGCTCCATGGCGACGCGATGATGCGCAGCTGCGGATCGATCGCCAGCGCCTCGCGCACGGTCGGTATCACGTCGAGCAAATTGGACGTGACATTGAAATGCTGCAATGCCGGATCGGCTTCGCCGGGCGGCAGATCATCCAGGGTGTATTGCTGCAGCGAGAAATCGGAGGCGCCGATGGTCAGCCGCGTCATGTTCAGATCGAGGCCGGGTGGTGGACCGAACAGCTCGTGCAACAGCGCACGGCGCTGCTGCGCATCGAGCTTGTTCTGGATCAGCCATGCCGACGCGTCCGTCAGCGCCGCCCCGAAGCCGACGATGGATTGATAGGTCTTGTGGATGTCGATGACGACATCCGCGGGCGACGTCTCATGCGCGCTTGTCTCAATGTCCGGCTGCCGCGCCAGGCGCAGTCGGCGATCGGCGGTACTCAGCCAAAGCTCGATTCCCGGCTTTGCTGGAAGCGGCGCCCGGGTCACGGCGGGCTTTGCGCCGGGCGCCCTCGGACGCGACCAGTAAGCGGCGGCCAGCGTGAACACGGCCAGCACCAGCAGCGACGCGAGCACTACCCAGCGCGAGCCGCCATCGCGCTCATCCATGGCGCACGCCCATCGCGCCGGGTCCGCTGCCGCGCACCTGCGACAACCCTGCGGTCACCGTGCGTCCCGGCGATGGACCGAAACCGGGCGCAGGCGGCGCACGGCAGCGCCTGTCGGCCACTCGATCGCGACGTTCGCCTCCGATCCCGCCGCCGGCGTGCGCAACACCGACGCCTGCGCCGTGGCGCTGCAGGTGACGTTCGCCGCCCCGTCCGCCGCGCCGAGTCCTGTGTTGTGCGGAAACAGCGTGGCTCCGAAGACGTTGTTGTCCCCGTGTACGGCATTGGTGCCCGAGATGATCGGTATCTTCACTGCCGCGTCGGTGGCCATCGACGCGTCGCAATAGGCGTCGGAGAGTGCCAGCCAGGCGTCGATCCTGGCGTGCTTGTTGTCACCGGGCCAGGAACCGCCGCCGTTGAGCACCGAGCCGATGTAGTACTTGCGCACCTCGGCCGGCGTGATCGACTTGATTTCCGCCTGCGTCATCTGACCGATTTTTTGCGCGAGGCTCATGCTCGCCACGATGCTGCGCACGCACGTTTCCAGCGTGGGGTCGGCTGCCCAACGACTCCTGACCGCGGGCCAGTGCCGGTAGTGGGCTGCCGACGGCAAACGAGGGTCAACGCCGAGGGCCGCCGCCGATGCGTCGACTGGTGTCGGGGCCGCTCAGCGGCCAGCAGCGTGCCGCCGCCGACGGCCGCCGGCGCCGCGCACATCAACCACAACCATCGGGTTCGGAGCATGAGGAGCCTCGATTGTCTGGAGCATTCGCCTGACGATGCACAGGCAGGGGGTTTGCGCCGGGGCATGCGCACTGCGCTGACCTCCACTTCCCCGCTGCACAGGCTATCGCGGCAGGGCCTGCAGGAAAGTGCGGCAGTGCGCATGCGGTCGCAGCGGGTGCGTGAATGGCTCCCGCGATGAACGACCCCAGTGCATCGGCATTTCCCCTCTGGGCTCCGCTTGCGGCGCTGTCTTGCGACAGCCGGAGCCGATCTTGCGCACCGCTGCGAGGCTGTCATTACAACGATTGACGAGGGATCCTGCAACCCGCGATCCCGGATCTTGCACCCGTACGCCCCGTTTCCCGTCACAGCCCCAGCAGTTCGCCCGCGCCCTGCGCCAGCAGTGCCGCGGCCACCTGCCGGCCCAGCAGCTCCGGCTGATCACCGGCACTGCTGCCTTCGGCGTGCAGCAGCCGGCCGCTGACGGCGTCGCCGACCATGCCGCGCAGGTGCAGGCCCTGCTCGCCCAGTACGCACCAGGCGCCGACCGGCACCGTGCAGCTGCCGCCGAGCGCCCGGTTCATCGCCCGCTCGGCGCTCACGCTGAGGCGGGTGTCGGCATCGTCCAGCGCGGCCAGCAGCGCCAGCACGCCGGGCTGATCCGCGCGTGCCTCGAGCGCGATCGCCGCCTGGCCCGGCGCCGGCAGCCAGTCCGGCGCCGCCAGCCGGGCGCGGATGCGCGGCGCCAGCGCCAGCCGCTCCAGCCCCGCGCAGGCCAGCACGATCGCGTCGTAGTGGCCGGCGTCGAGCTTGCCCAGCCGGGTGCCGACGTTGCCGCGCAGATCGAGCAGCGCCAGATCCGGCCGCAGCGCGCGCAGCTGTGCCTGCCGCCGCAGCGACGAGGTACCGACGCGCGCGCCGTGGGGCAACGCGGCGAGATCCGCATAGGCGTTGCTGACAAACGCATCGGCGGCGTCCGCCCGCGGCAGGATCGCCGGCAGCGCGAAGCCCGCTTCCAGCTCGACCGGCACGTCCTTCAGCGAATGCACGGCCAGCTCGGCGCGGCCTTCCAGCATCGCCACTTCAAGTTCCTTCAGAAACAGTCCCTTGCCGCCGATCGTCGCCAGCGGCTGATCGAGGATCTCGTCGCCGCGCGTGCTCATCGGCACCAGCGTCACTGTCAGCCCCGGATGTGCCGCGCGCAGCTGTGCCGCCACGTGCTCGGCCTGCCACAGCGCGAGCGCGCTCTTGCGGGTGGCGATACGCAGGGTGGAAGGATTCATCGGAACTCCGCGGGATTCGGCAGGGTCACATTGTCGCGTAGTTTGCGCATGCCGGCAGCGCGGCCGCGTGTGACCTGATGGCGCATGCGGCGGCAGAGCAGTCCGGCTACGATGGCCATCACCCCAGCGGAGCTCATCATGCAAAGCGGCAACCCGGCACTTGGCAAGAACACCTTCCTCGACGCCGCCAGCGGCGCGGTTGTCGCGCGTGGCGACGACGTCATGACGATCAACGGCACGGTCAACAAGACCGGCCTGCTGCTGGTGCTGGTGCTGGTGGGCGCGATGTACAGCTGGAGCCACTACAGCGGGCCGGCGAGCATGCCGGGGCTTTACCCGCTGATCCTTGGCGGGGCGATCGGCGGGTTGATCCTTGCCATGGTCACCATCTTCAAGAAAACCTGGTCGCCGTGGACCGCGCCGATGTATGCGCTGGTGGAGGGCGTGTTCATCGGTGCGCTGTCGGCGATCTTCGACGCGCGCTACCCGGGCATCGTGATCCAGGCCGTCGGCCTCACCTTTGGCGTGATGGCGGCGCTGCTGCTGGCCTATCGCAGCGGGCTGATCCGCGCCACCGAGAAATTCAAGCTCGGCGTGGTGGCCGCCACCGGCGGCGTGTTCCTGCTCTACATGGCCAATATGGTGATGGGCTTCTTCGGCCACTCGATCGGCTTCATCAACGGCCACAGCGGCCTCGGCATTGCCTTCAGCGCGGTGGTGGTGGTGATCGCGGCGCTGAACCTGATCCTCGATTTCGACATGATCGAATCCGGCGTCAACGCCGGCGCGCCGAAATACATGGAGTGGTACGGCGCGTTCGCGCTGGTGGTGACGCTGGTGTGGCTGTACCTGGAACTGCTGCGGCTGCTGTCGAAGCTGCAGTCGCGCAACTGA
>JAJXTX010000274.1 GCA_021783385.1 Pseudomonadota bacterium | reverse complement strand
TTTTTTTTACTTACTGGAACTTGTATGAAACGCCCAGGGAGTAAGTGCGGCCGTAGCGTTCCCAAGTCTGCACTTGACGCGGATCGTTGTTCTGGAACGTGGTGAAGATCTTGTTCGACAGGTTCGAGCCCTGCGCGATCAGGGTCAGGCCCTTGAAACGGCCGCTTTCGAAGGTGTAGCTCACCTGGGCGTCGTAGCTGCTGCCACCCTTCAACGTCTGTTCGACACGCGTGGCGCTGATGCCCGACACCTCGCCCAGGAAGTTCGAGCGGTAGTTGTCGCTGATGCGCGCCTCGAAGCCGCTGTGCTGGTAGTACAGCGTGCCGTTGGCGACCCACTTCGACAGCCCCGGCACGGTGATCGGCGATGAATTGCCGCTAAAGACCAGCGAGCTCTTGGTGCGGTTGCCCGTGAGGATGACGCCGAAGCCATCAAGCGGCTGCGCAATCAGGCCGAATGGCAGATTCAGGGTGGCCTGGATGCCCTTCACATAGCCATGCCCGTCGTTGGTAGGGCCCGAGACTGTGCCCAGAGTAGTACCAAGTTGGGTCAGCTGTGCCGGGGACAGGGTGAACGGCAGGAAAGAGCTGAAGTCGTACAGGTAGGCTGCATTCGGGTTGATGTAATCGTGCAGGCCGATGAAGTAGCCCGATACCGAGAAGTAGCCGCCGCCACCGGTGCGGCACAGATCGGAATTCTTCTGGTCAGCGGAATTGCAACGGAAACCGCCCTCGTTCGAGAAATAGTGCTCGTAGCTGACGTTGTAGTTGTTGGCCATGGTGGGCTGCAGCTTGGCGTTACCGCCCGAGGCGCTGAAGTAGGACTGGTTCGGGTCGGTCGACTGCAGGTGGTTGATGTTGCCGGTCACGCCGAGGCTTGCGTTCATCTGGTCCATGCGCGGACGGGCCAGGGTACGCGCTGCACTGACGCGCAGATCGTCGTTGTCGGTGAAGCCGAAGATCAGGTTCGCGCTGGGCAGGTAGCGGGTGTAACTGGTGCTGCCGGTTACCGGGATCAGCGTGATCGAGTTGCCGGTGGTGGCGCTGCCCGGGGCCACGCGTTCGCCAGTGGCGCGCTGAGAGGTCTGCTGCACCTGCATGCCGAAGTTGCCGCGCAGGCTGACGTTACCCAGGTGGGTGTCGATGTTGAACTGGATGTACGGCGTAAAGACGTTCTCGTGCGTCTTCCAGTTCGGCGGCAACCCCGTGTTCGAACCGAAGGTGGGTACGTTGACCAGGCTACCGTTGCCAATCAGGCTGAACGGGTCGTAGCAGATCTGCGGACCAATACCCATCCACGACAGCGGATCGCAGGTGCTGCCGCCCTGGATCGGCGCCGTCAACACGGCGTTGCCGCCGCTGAGGGTGCCGCCGCCAAGCGTCAGGAAGCTCTGGTCGATGTGGTAGGTCTTGTTGCGGCGGCTGTTGTTCACGCCGAACTCCATGCTGGAGATCGGGCCGCTGACGAAGCTGCGTTCCACGGACAGGCGCAGGTTGGCCAGGTAATCGACGGTACGTGGCGCGTTGATGAAGCCGGCCTGCACCACGCCGCTGCCGGCGCCCCAACCCTGCGGGTCGGTCAGCACCACGCCCTGGGTGTAGTCCAGCGACGGGTTGAGATTCACCATGCCGTTGGCGAGCTCATTGAAACCCACGGAGGAGACGGCTCCAGTCTTGTTGTAGCCCGTGCCGGAATAGCTTTCGAGGTTGACGTCGCGGCGGGTCGCGCGCGAATAGTTGCCGTCCAGGTCTACCGACCAGTTTTCGTTGATGGTGAACTTGTTGTCCCAGTTGAAGTTGTAGACCCGGGCGCTGGTGCTGTTGTAGTCGTTGCGAATCACCGGCGACACGTTGTTGTAGGTGCCGCTTTGTATGAAGCCGTTTTGCACCGTGCCGCCGGGCTGCAGCTGGGCCGAGCTCCAGAACAGCGGGAACTCCATACCTTTGGCCTGCTGCACTTCCTTGAAGTTGTCGTACGTCATGTCGACCGTGCCGGTGTAGTGCTCGTTCGGCTGCCACTGCACGGTAGCCAGCAGGCCGTTGCGCTTCATGGTGTCGGTGATGCCGTAGTTCTTCGCGCCGCCGATCACGTAGTTGCCATTCGCGTCCTGGGGGTAGCCCCACGGGGCCTGGTGCTGGATTTGCGAGGGGGTGTCCTCAAGATCCACACCCAGGGTTACGCCGATGGTGCGGTTGGCGAACTGGTTCACCCACACGCCGTTGACGTCATGGCCCTTGCTGCTCACGCCTCGGCCAGGAGCCAGCTCCGACATGCCGTTCCAGATGTACTTGGCGTTCACCGCCGCCTCGGGGCCGCTCTTCTCCAACGGACGGATCGTATGCATGTCCACCGTGCCGGACAGACCCTGGCCGATCAGGTCAGCCTCGGGGCTCAGGTGCACCACCACGTTGTCGAACCAGCTGGAGGGATACTGATCGAACTGCACGTCGCGGTTATTCGAGGTCGAGACCTGCTGGCCGCCGTTGATCAGCGCGGTGGAGAAGTCCGGGCCGAGGCCGTGGATGGTGAGTACCTGCGGGCGACCGTTCAAGGTCTGGACGGCCAAGCCGGGCAGACGCCCCAGTGCGTCGGCGATGGAGGTGCCGGGGAGCTTGCCAACCTGTTCGGCGGACACTGCCTCGACAATGGTGCTGGCGTTGCGCTTCAACGCAGTAGCGTTCTCGATACTGCTGAGGAAGCCGGTGACCTGGACGGCCTGCAGGGTGTTCACCTTCTGGCGCTTCTTCTCTGCAGCGGCCTTGGTCTTCGCCGGTGGCGTCTGGTCCTGTGCACTCGTTGCGCTCTGCGGCGAGGCCGGTGCGGCACTGGCTGCGGCGGTTGCGGCGCTGGCCACTGCGCATACGCCAAAGCACGCCGAAGCTATCGCCATCGCCAGGATATTGCGCTCAAACTTTTTCATTTTCTCCCCTCCGGAAACTTTTGAAATCACACGCTTGATGATTTGGTGGCGGGATGACAGCTCCGCCTCGACATATCCACGCTTTTGGAAAATGTTATGAGCGTGTTGCCGGATCATAGTGAGGATGTTTTGGGCACAGTGCACAGCTGCATACGTATTCATTCCTCCCCCCATGCCATCGCCGTCGCACTGCAACATCATTCGGGCAGGCCTCGTCGGGAGACTGCCTGCATCGCGCTCGAGGCCTTGCGCATGCTCGCTCTCGTTCACAAGGCCAGCCGCCGTTGTGCCTGGCTAAGAAGCCTGCGTGGGTTTCGGATGACGCAGGTGCAGCATGAATGAATACGTATGCAAGCCTGTGCAAGGTTTGAATCGCCTGCAACTAAGCTGCGACTACTCGCTGACAGGCGCCGGGGAGCGCGTCAGCTTCATGCCATGGGTCCTTTCAATGTCCGATGCACCCTGGTGGCGCGGCGCCGTCATCTATCAGATTTACCCGCGCAGCTTTCTGGATACCAACGGTGATGGCGTGGGCGACCTGCCGGGCATCATCGAGCGGCTCGACTACGTGGCCAGCCTCGGGGTGGAGGCGATCTGGATCGCCCCGTTCTTCAAGTCGCCGATGGCCGACTTCGGTTACGACATCGCCGACTACCGCGACGTCGATCCGCTGTTCGGCACGCTGGAGGACTTCGACCGCCTGCTGGCCAAGGCGCACCGTCTCGGCCTGAAGCTGATGATCGACCAGGTGCTCAGCCACACCTCGATCGAGCACGCCTGGTTTCGCGAGAGCCGCCAGAGCCGCGACAACCCGCGCGCCGACTGGTATGTGTGGGCCGATGCGCGCGCCGACGGCAGCCCGCCGAACAACTGGCTGTCGCTGTTCGG
>JAJXTX010000273.1 GCA_021783385.1 Pseudomonadota bacterium | reverse complement strand
GCTGATCGACCTGCGCGATCCGCTGTGGTTTCCCGCCTATCGCCGCATGCGGCTGGCCATCAGCGTGACGGTGCTGGCGCTGCACGCCGGCTGGCTGCTGGTGTAGCGCTGACGCATGGATCCGGGCTGCAAACAGTGCGGATACTGCCGTTCGACATCCTCGCTCCCCGAGGCAGCGGCCATCCCTGGCCGCTCCCCGCGTACGCTTCGCCACGCTCAGGACGAACGGCGCAGATAAAGCATCTGTGCGCAGGATCCACCGGAGAACCGCAATGCCCACCCTGCCCGGCCAGGCCGCCAGCGCCGCTCCCGGCCTGCAGGGTTTCGACGCGGCCAGTCCGGTCAGCGCCGCAGAGGCCACGGCGATCCTCGCTGGCTGGCTGGCGCTGATGGCGGTTCAGAACAGCGCTTCAAGCACCTGCAGGAAGCCCCAGAACGCGGCGATCCAGATCAGCGTGCGCAGGTACGGAATGCCGGCCGCGTACACCGGCCCGTAGGCCACGCGGGCCCAGAAATAGACCTGCGCGCCGAGTGCGGTGTGCGCGGTATTGCGGTGGGCCAGCACCACGGCCAGCACCGCGGCGGCGAAAAACACGAAGGTCTCCAGAAAATTGCGGCTGGCCCGCTCGGCGCGCGCGGCGACGCCGGTCAGCGGCTTGACTTCGCCATCGCGGTTGCCGGCATTCCATTTCAGGCCGCGCTGCCGCGTGGCCAGCGCGGCCGCCAGCAGCACATGGACCAGCCCGAGCGCCACCGACCACGCCAGCATTGTCAGTTCGATGGTCACGTCGCAGCTCCTGTCTTGGAAGTGGCTGGATCATGCACGCCGAGGGGACAGCTCGACCACTCCCGGCGTACCGGGCGCGCAGGCGTGCCGGCGAAAACCCGCCGCGCGGGCCCATCGACAGCGGGAAATGGACGTCCAGCCGTACAGTCGGGCCTCGCCATTTCACCGCATCGCCCTGTCCGAATTCGCGGCCGGGGTCACTCGAAGGAGCACGCGCATGATCACGCTGGGGATGGAAGAGGAAATCCAGGTCATCGATGAATACGGGCAGCTGGTGGCCCACGACTTCGCCGCAGAGTTTGCCGAGGCCGAGCTGCCGGAGGGTCTGATGGATCGGGAGATCCACCGCTGCGTGATCGAGGTGAAAACGCGTATCTGCCATGCGGTGCCGCAGCTGCTGGCCGCCCTGCGCGTGCTGCGCGCGCAGGCACGACGGCGCGCGGCGACGCAGGGTCAGCAGATCCTGATCGCTGGCATCCATCCCACTTCGCCGTGGCAGCAGCAGGCGCTGCACGATGACACCGGGCACCCGCACTATTGCCGGCTGGTCGACGAATACCGCGACGTGGCGCGCGGCGCCCTCAGCTTCGGCATGCATCTGCACCTGGGTTTCGAAGCCGGCGCACCGCGGATGGCGGTGATGAACCGGCTGCGCCACGTGCTGCCCGAGGTGCTGGCGCTGTCGGCCAGCTCGCCGTTTATCGAGGGACGTGACAGCGGGCTGCACTCCTGGCGGCACAGCCTGCTGGATCGCTACCCGCGCATGGGCACGCCCGACGTGTGGGAGAGCGAGCACGACTACCAGACCCACGTGCGCCGGTTGCGCAGCACCGGCTGCCTCGGTGAGGACCAGGGACTGTGGCAGGACCTGCGCCTGCATCATCGCTACGGCACGCTCGAGGTGCGCATCATGGACACGCATCCGGACCTGGTACGCATCGGCCTGATCGCCACGCTGCTGAAGTGGGAGGCTGAAACCCTGCTGCTGGAGCTGCACGCCGGACGCGCCAAACCGGTGTGGTCACGCGCCTGCATCGACGAGAACAAGTGGCGCGCGCGCCGGCATGGCCTGCGTGCGCAGTGGATCGACTGGCATCGCGACGAGGTCTGCAGCACCGCGCTGCATTTCGAGCGCTGGTGGGCGCGCATCGCGCCGCGCGCGGCCGACGCCGCCGAGCGCAACTACTGGGAGCGGCACCTGGCCGATGCGCTGTGCCAGGGCACGTTTGCCGACGTGCTGCGCCGGCAGGCCCAGCGCCATGCCGACTGGCGCACCACATTGCAATGGATGGCGGCGCTGGCCTGCGACGACGCGCTGCTGCCGCGCTACGCGGAGGCCTCGTGATGCGCGCCTTGCCACAGCTCCGACTGGAATCGCTCGGGGTGGAACCGATGGCGCAGGCGCTGGCGCAGGTCGGTGCGCCGCACCTGCCACAGAGCCTGCTGTCGGATCACTACGGGGTCGGCAACCACGCCCTGCACCAGGCGCTGCGCGCCAAGATCGCGCACCTGCTGGCGGCGCTGCAGCCGCAGCTGCAGCCGGCGCGCCTCGCGTGGCCGGGAGCGCAGCCGGACGTGCTGGCGCTGGATCTGGCGCTGGTGGAGCACCCGCAGCGCCCGTTCGATCTGGCCTGGGTGGAGATCCAGGCCTTCACCACCATGCTGCCCACGTTCCACACCATGCACCTGGCGCAGCGGCGGCTGCACGGGCTGGCTCCGCGCTGGCTGCCGCACGACCCACTGCCCGATACGGCCGACTGGGTCGGGCACCTGCGCCGCTGGGTGGCGCCCGACGCCGCCACCGTGCTGATCGAGGATCAGCCGCGCAGCGGCCTCAGCTGGCCCGATCTGGATGGCGCCCGCCACTGGTGGAACGTGGCTGTACGCGACTGGCGCGAGCTGACCGCGGCCGATGGCCTGCTGCACGATGCAGGCACCTCGCAGCGCTACCGGCACGGATGGAACCGGCTGATCCTTTCTGACCTTTCCGCACCCGACCGTGCGCAGGCCGAAGCCACGTTGCGCGCCGCCAATCGGCTCAGCTGGCACAGCCACCCGGCCTGGTACGAGGGCATCCACAAGGGCAGCCTGGCCGAGCTGCCACTGGCCGCGCACGAAGCCTGCCACTGGGTCGAGGACAGCCCGCTGCGCGCCGCGCAGTGGGCGCAGCCGCAGCACTGGGTGGCCAAGTCCGTCAGCGGACATTCCGGCAGCGGCCTGCTGCTGGCGCCCACCGCGGCACAGCTGCAGGCGCTGCCCACGCCGCGCCAGTGGATCGTGCAGAAGCGCTTCCGCCAGGTGCCCGTGGGACAGCACCCGCTCACCCGCCAGCCGCTGTTCGGCGAGGTGCGCTGCATGCTCGGCCTGCAGCCCGGCCGCGCGCCGTGGGTGATGGCGTGGATCCTGCGCTGCTCCACCGACGGCGTGGCCACCATGAGCGGCCGCCGGACCGCCCCCGGCGAGGGCATGACACTGCTGTACTTCGACAGCGAAGCCACGGCGTGACGGGCCACACCGCAGGCACACGTCATCCGGCCCGCCCGGCGCCGCACAGCCGGCGCTATGCTCACTCCGGCTGCAACGACAGCACGCACCCACTCCAGCTCAGGCAGGCCACCCGATGACCACCGTCTTCCTCACCGGCGCCAGCGGATTCCTGGGCGGCCATCTGCTGCGCGAGCTGCGTGCGGCGGGCTGCACGGTGCGCGCGCTGTCGCGGCGGCCGGAATCCGATGCCGCCATCGCCGCGGCGGGCGGCGCGCCGGTGCGCGCGAGCCTTGCCGATCAGGCCGCGCTGCAGGCCGCGCTGGCCGGATGCACGGCGGTGTTCCACGCCGCCGCCGACACCAGCCTGTGGCGTCCGCACGCGGCGGCGCAGACGGCCAGCAACGTGCAGGGCACCGAGAACCTGCTGCGCGCCGCCGCGGCGGCCGGTGTGCAGGGCTTCATGCATACCTCGTCGGTGTCGGCCTGGTCGCACCTCGTGCACGGCGTGATCGACGAGTCGGTGCCGCAGCGCGGCGGCGACAGC
>JAJXTX010000272.1 GCA_021783385.1 Pseudomonadota bacterium | reverse complement strand
CAGCATCTACTACAGCGTGCAGCGCGACGGCAGCCCGGTGCGCGACCTGTACCGCGTCGATGCGGCCAGCGGCCGCAGCGTGAAGCTCGACCCCGCCGCGATGGCGCAGGCCGACGGCCCGGCGGTGGTCGACCGCGCGCATCGGCACGTGGCGTTCATCCTGCACGGCGACGTGTTCGTGGTGGATCTGGCCAGCGGCCGTCGCACGCAGGTGACGCGCACGCCGCAGCGCGAATCCGCGCCGCAGTTCTCTGCCGACGGCCGCGCGCTGCAGTTTCGCGTGGGCAACGACTGGAGCAGCTACGACCTCGCCAGCGGCACGCTTTCCAGCGTCGCCACGCTGAAATTCGCCGACGATCCGCAGGCGAAGAAACCCGACCCGCTGGGCGAGCTGCAGCTCACGCTGTTCAAGACGCTCCGCCACCTGAAGGCCGAACGCGAGGCGCTGCGCGAGGAGGACCAGACGCTCGATGCGGCCGACCCCGGTCGCGCGCCGGCGCCGTTCTGGCTGGGCGACAAGATCAAGCCGGTGGACAGCGAGCTGTCGCCGGACGGCCGCTGGATGCTGCTGGTCACGGAGCCGAAGGACTATCCGAAAGGCAAGCCGCCGCAGGTCAATCACTACGTCACCGACAGCGGCTACACCGAGCCGCAGAACGCACGCACCTACGTCGGCCGCAACACCCCCGCGCCGCAGTCGCTGCTGCTGCTGGACCTGGTCGCGCACAAGGCGTATCCGCTGGGCACCGACGCGCTTCCCGGCATCAAGGATGACCCGCTCAAGGCGCTGCGCCGCGCCGCCATCGCCGCGCTCGACCAGGCCAGCAAGCCGGACGAGGCCAAGGCGCTGAAGGCGCCGGACGTACGCCCGGTCACCATCGCCGGCTTCGAGACCGCCGGTGGCATCGTGTGGAGCGACGATGGCCGCCAGGCCGCGATCGAGCTGCGCGCGATCGACAACAAGGACCGCTGGATCGCCAGCGTGGATTTCGACAAGCACACGCTGGTGCCCCAGCAGCGCCTGCACGACGCCGCCTGGATCAACTGGAACTTCAACGATTTCGGCTGGCTCAGGGACAACCGCACGCTGTGGTATCTGAGCGAGCAGAGCGGCTGGTCGCAGCTCTACACCAAGCCGCTGGACGGCAAGGCCACCCGGCTCACCTCCGGCAAGTTCGAGGTCAGCCATCCGCAGCTCAGCGAGGACGGACACTGGTTCTACGTGCGCAGCAACCGGGTGGCGCCGTACAGCTACGACGTCTACCGGCTGCCGGCCAGCGGCGGCGCGCTGACCCGCGTCACGCAGTACCAGGGCATGGATGATTTCAGGCTGTCGCCCGACGGCACCCGGCTGGCCGTGCTGCACTCCTCGCCCTACGTGTTCGCCCAGCTGGCGGTGCAGCCGAGCAGCGGCGGCACCCCGCGCGAACTCACCGACACGATGAAGCCCGCCTACCTGGCGCATGACTGGATCGCGCCGCAGATCGTCGAGGTGCCGTCCAGCCACGGCGCCGGCGTGATCTACGCCAAGTACTACGGCCCCGCTCATGAAACCGACGCGCCGGCGTCGCGGCCGGCGGTGATCTTCATCCACGGCGCCGGCTACCTGCAGGACGTCACGCTGTCGTCGACGTTCTACTTCCGCGAGCAGATGTTCCACAACCTGCTGGTGCAGCAGGGCTACGTGGTGCTCGACATGGACTACCGCGCCTCCGAAGGCTACGGCCGCGCGTGGCGCACCGCGATCTACCGGCACATGGGCCACCCCGAACTGGAAGACCTACTCGACGGCAAGGCGTGGCTGGTGAAGCACCACGGCGTCGATCCGAGGCGCGTAGGCGTCTACGGCGGCAGCTACGGCGGCTTCATGACCGAGATGGCGCTGCTGCGCGCACCCGGCGAATTCGCCGCCGGCGCCGCGCTGCGCGCGCCGTCGGACTGGACCAGCTACAACGACGAGTACACCTCCGACATCCTCAACACCCCACGGCTCGACCCCGCGGCCTACAAGACCAGCTCGCCGATCGAATACGCCGCCAACCTGCGCGACCCGCTGCTGATCGAACACGGCCTGATCGACGACAACGTGATGACCAGTGATTCGATCCGCCTGTACCAGCGCTTCATCGAACTGCACAAGAAAAACTTCTGGATCTCGCTCTACCCGCTGGAACGCCACGCCTTCGTCCACGCCGATTCGTGGTACGACGAGTACCGGCGAATCGATGAGTTGTTCGAGAGGTATGTGAAGCCGGTGAAGGGGGCGCAGTCGGGGCACTGAGTGCGGTGAAGGCACGCGTACCGTGTGTTTCCAAATGCACGGGAAGCGAAGAGCTTTCGTGCTCCTGCGGAGCGCGAGTCACTTTCTCTTGCGTGGCCAAGAGAAAGTAACCAAAGAGAAGGCCACCCCGCTTGGCGCTTGCCGGGCGTCCTGCCCGGCAAGTCCGTGAGGCGGTGCCGGGCTTTTCGACCGTGCTTCCTGCACGGACGAAAAGGCATCGACCTCCCTGTCGATGCCCCTGCGGGCCTGATCGCCCCCACCTCACCGCCGCACAAGGGACCCATCAAAAGCAGCGCGCATCCTGCGCGCTTCTCCGAAAAGCCAAGCTGCTGCCGCGTTCCCCGGCGCATTCAGGGCGATAAGAATTGGCGCCGCGAATTCGATGGTTGGACGTTTCAGGGCGTTGACGGCTCCAAAGCGTTGCTGAATGATCCTGCGTTTCCCCAGATTCGGGACCTGACAGTTAGTTCTACTGTGTTACTAAACATGCCTGATGCTTTGATGCGCTCTGCCGCAGCAGGGACATCGTGACAGGTGTCGAGCGATCACGCGGGCGAGGCGAAAGCGCAAGGTTGCGATCGAGCACGGCTGATGACGCTGCATCGGCCCCAGCCCCGCGCGGGCGGAAGTCTTCGGGTACGGCAGGTGCTTTGAATCGAATACGGTTTTTTTTACCGCCGCGCAAGCGCTCAAGCGTCAAAAAGCCGTAGGCGGCGATGCACAGGCTGGCATGGTGATGAAAGCCGCGCCAGTTGCGTCCTTCGTAATGGCCCAAGCCGAGTTCCTGTTTGAGTTCCAGGTAGTCCCGCTCGATGCGCCAACGGCCTTTGATGGTGCCGACGAGTGCCTTGAAGGTCGTGTCTTCAGGCAGCGTCGACAGCCAGTAGCGAAGCGGTTCGGCGTCACCATGCGGCCATTCGATGACCAGCCATTCGGGATCCCGAGCGCGGTCGTCGTGGGCGGTGACCACGCGCACGCGGGCAAAGCGACCGGACAATGTTTCTGCTGAACCCTGTCGCCAGACGATGGTGCGATACGCCCGCGCCGGTAGCGCCTGTGCCAAGGCACGCACGTTGATGGGTGAGTGCGCCGCATCGCGCACCACCCGCACGCGGGGGCGACCCCGAACCGCCGACGGCGGCGGGGTCGCCGGTTGGTACGCGCCCCACCACACTGTGGTGAGCGGCCTGACGCCCAGGGCATAGATCAGACCCTGCTCGCTGAGCTCATCGCGAAGCGCGCAGTCATCGCCGTACGCCGCATCGCCCAGCACCACGCCCCGGGGCAGCTGGGCGGCGACCGCGGTGCGAATCTGGGCGGCGGCGATCTGGTTCTTGGTCAGGAAGCCCACCGACGCCGGCACGCCCGCATCGACGCACCGCTTCGGATCGTCGGTCCACTCGACGGGCAGGTAGAGCTGCCAGGCCACCGGCAGGCTGGCCGAGTCCGTCGCCAGCGACAGGCTCACCGCGACCCGGCAGTTGTCGGTCTTGCCGGTCTGCCCGCAGTACTGGCGGGCCACGCCCACCGAGTGCGTGCCCTTCTTCGGAAAGCCGGTGTCATCGATG
>JAJXTX010000271.1 GCA_021783385.1 Pseudomonadota bacterium | reverse complement strand
CCGAGCGATAACTCATGCCGCGGTCGTTGCCCTGGCGGTTGGGCGTGCTGGGGTCATGGATCTGGAAGAAGAACTCCAGCAGGGTGCGGTAGCTGAGGATCGCCGGATCGAAGATGATCTCGATCGCCTCGGCGTGCGTGCCGTGATGGCGATAGGTGGCGTTGGGCACGTCGCCGCCGGCATAGCCCACGCGCGTGGACAGCACGCCCGGCTGGCGGCGGATCAGCTCCTGCATGCCCCAGAAGCAGCCCCCGGCGAGAATGGCGCGTTCGGTCGTTGCGGTCACGGGAGTCTCCTTGAAGGTGGCGGAAGCGCTGTCTTGAAGATGGAGGCGCCATGCGAGTTTGTCGAGGGGCGCGTCGTTCCGCCTTTCCCTGTAGATCCGGCGCGTAAACCAGGGTGGACACCGATCCTTCGACTTCCTCGCTCCCCAAGGCAGCGGCCATCCCTGGCCGCTCTCGGCGTACGCTTCGCTACGCTCATGGCGAACGGTGGAGATGATGTATTTGCGAGCCGCACTAGCTTCGGAAAACGAAACAGAGGGAGTTGAGCGGGCCCGCGCTGGCGTGTTGTTCGAGCCCTGCGCGATCCACCTTGCTGCCGGCGGCGTGGCTTGAATTCGCGGCCCGGGCACCCATACCGGACTGGCCCATCTTGCAGGAGTACGCCATGTCCATTTCGGCCCAGCATCAGAACCGCGAGCGCTTCGATGCGATCGCCGCCGGCTGGGACGACAACCCCACGCGCCGCGCGCTGGCCACCGGCGTGGCCGAAGCTATCGCTGCGGCGGTGCCGCTGCAGGCGGACTGGCAGGCGCTGGAATACGGCTGCGGCACCGGCCTGGTGGGCGCCGCACTGGCGCCGAAGCTGGCCGGGTTGCTCGCCTGCGACGTGTCGCCGGGCATGCTCGCGGTGCTGGAGCAGAAGGCCCATGCGGCGGGGCTGGATCATCTGCACACGCGGGTGCTCGACCTCACCAGCGAGGTGCCGCCGGCGGAGCGCTTCGAGCTGATTTTCAGCAGCATGACGATGCACCACATTCCGGACGTGACGGCGCTGGTGCGCACCTTCCACAGCATGCTCAAGCCGCGCGGCTGGCTGGCGCTGGCTGATCTGGACACGGAGGACGGCAGCTTCCACGGCGGCGACGCGGTGGGCGTGATGCACCAGGGTTTTGATCGCGCCGCACTGCAGGCCGACCTGCGTGCGGCCGGCTTCAGCGAGACCCACGCGCGCACCGCGCACACGGTCGCCAAGACGGCGGCGGACGGTCGGGTCAACCACTACCCGGTATTCCTGATCACCGCGCGCGCGTGATGCCTGTGCGGGGGCGATTGGGCACGCCATGGATCCGGTCCGCAAACAGTGTGAACACCTGTCCTTCGCTGCACTCAGGACGCACGCTGGACTGATTCGCGCCCAGCCTCAGCTGGGCCTCCCACCGTTCGCCCTGAGCCCTTCGACGGGCTCAGGACAGGCGTGGGCGCGTAGCGCCGAAGTCGAAGGGCATCGACCATCCAGCGCTTCGACTTCGCTTGCCTACGCAAGCTACGTTCAGCGCGAACGGGATGGGTGGCTGAGGTTCGACACCAATCAGGTAACGCATTGACGGGCCGCATCCATAAGTCCTGTGACCTGCCAGCCGCGATTCCCATGACGCCGGAGCCAGCGATGCCGGCTCTCACTGATTTCCCGATCACCGGCCGCTGGCCGCCCGGTATCCCGAGCGCATCCAGCTGTATGCGCTCAACACGCCGAACGGCGTGAAGGTGTCGATCATGCTGGAGGAGTGCAGGCTGGCGTATGAGCCCCATCAGGTCGTGCGCATCGAGCCCGTGTCGAGAAACCGCTGGTGCCACGACAGCGCTTCCGGCAGCAGGTGCGGCGTGTGCAGCCCGCGGCTGCCGCAGTACGCGCGGTCGAAGTAGTCCTGCAGCATCGGGCGAAAGTCCGGGTGCGCGCACTGGCTGATGATCGCCTGGGCGCGCTGCTTCGGCGACAGCCCGCGCAGGTCGGCCAGGCCCTGCTCGGTGACCACCACGCCCACGTCGTGTTCGGTGTGGTCGACGTGGCTGACCATCGGCACGATGGTCGAGATGGCACCGCGTTTGGCCGTGCTCGGCGTCATGAAGCAGGACAGGAAACTGTTGCGCGCAAAATCGCCCGAGCCGCCGATGCCGTTGATGATGCTGGTGCCGGCGACGTGGGTGGAGTTGACGTTGCCGTAGATGTCTGCCTCGACCATGCCGTTGAGCGCGATGCAGCCGAGCCGGCGGATCAGTTCGGCGTGGTTGGACATCTCCTGTGGCCGCAGCACGATGCGCCGGCGGTAGTCGTCGATGTGCTCGATGAAGTCGGCCACGCTGGCCGGACTCAGCGACAGCGCGGTCGCCGAGGCGGTGACGATGGTGCCGGCACGGATCAGGTCGAGCATGCCGTCCTGGATCACTTCGGTGAACGCAGTGAGCTGCTCGAAGCCGCCGTCGCGCAGGCCGATCAGCACCGCATTGGCGATGTTGCCCACGCCAGACTGCAGCGGCAGCAGATGTGGCGGCAGGCGCCCGCGCGCGATCTCGTGGCGGAAAAATTCCACCAGATGGCCGGCGATGCATGCGCTGGTGGCGTCCGGTGCGGCGAACGGGGTGAGCCGGTCGTGGCCGCGGCTTTCCACCACCGCCACGACCTTGGCCAGATCCACCTGCAGGTACGCTTCGCCGATGCGATCGCCTGGTGCCACCAGCGGAATCGGCCGGCGATGCGGCGGCAGCGCAGTGCCGTAGTAGATGTCGTGCATGCCGTCCAGGCCGGCTGGCTGGTCGGCGTTGACCTCCAGGATCACGTGGTCGGCCAGGTCCAGCCAGGTCTTGTTGTTGCCTACCGAGGTCGAGGGCAGCAGGCGGCCGTCGGGCAGGATGCCGGCGACCTCGATCACCGCCGCGTCGAGCTTGCCGAAGAAGCCCGACCACGCGTACTGCGCCACGTGACCGAGGTGGATGTCCATGTACTCGATCTCGCCGCGGTTGATGCGCTCGCGCAGCTCCGGATCGGACTGGTAGGGCAGCCGGAAGTCGATACCGCCGGTGCGCGCCAGCACGCCATCCAGCTCCGGCGCGGTGGACGCGCCGGTGAGCATGCGGATGCCGAAGCGATCGCCGCGCTCGTGCGCCGCGCCGATCCGCGCCGCCAGCGCCTGCGGCACGACCTTGGGGTAGCCCGCGCCGGTGAAGCCGCTCATGCCCACCGTCATGCCGGGCTGGATATGCGTCGCGGCCTCCTCGGCCGAGGTGATGCGTGCCGCCAGCTGCGGGTTGCGGATGCGTGATTCCATCGAGCGGTCTCGTCAAGGCAACAAAACGCCCATGATAGTCCGGCGATGGCGTCGAACATGCGTCATGCGACCTTGGTCGTAGCGCCTCGCCACATGGGTTCGATCCTGCGCTGCCTGCCGGATGCGCATCACCGGGATGCGGCCTGGCAGCCATCGTAGCCGCTCACGCACGACTGAAACTCTGATGCGCGATTGATGGATGATTGGCGATCATGCAGGCCACGCAGGCTGCCGTGCTGGAGGTGACCACGCCGTGGATGTGCGCCGAGTGTCGCGGAACGATAAACGTATTCTGTATGGACGTCCGGATGTCCATACATGCGCTGAACTTTCGGGCTTCGGAAGGCGTCCAACGGGACGCCGTCGGCCAGCCTGGCCACTCGCTCATGCCGAACGGCATTCATTGAATGCGTTTCCCGAACATCTTGCCGATTTTGGAGGTGATCACGATGGGTACTTCACTTGAACTGGGCCGCCTGTCGCCGTTTAACTGGTTCCGCACCGATCATGGGTCTCCGCGCGATATCAGCG
>JAJXTX010000270.1 GCA_021783385.1 Pseudomonadota bacterium | reverse complement strand
TGTCCAGCGTCAGCGGTGCGCCGTCCAGACCGGTGAACACGCCGCCGGCCTCACGCACGATCACCGCCAGCGCGGCGATGTCGAGGATGTTCACGTCCGACTCGATCACCAGATCCAGACTGCCGCGCGCCAGCAGGTGGTAGTGGCAGAAATCGCCGTAGCCGCGGATGCGGTTGCTGTCGCGGATGAGCTGACCCAGCGCTTGCCAGCGCGCATCGGCGGTGAGCGTCCGGATGTTGCCGGTGGAGATCGATGCCTGCCCGATCGCGCTGGTGTCGGCCACCTGGACGCGCTCGCCATCCAGCCACGCGCCGCCGCCGACGCTGGCCCACATCGTCTCGCCGTAGATCGGCGCGCTGGACACGCCGAGGAGCAGTTCGTCGCCGTCCATCAGCGCGATCTGGGTGGAGAAGAACGGCGTGCGCCGCACGAAGCTCTTGGTGCCATCGAGCGGATCGACCAGCCACAGCAGCCCGCCGGGCTCACCGCCGTCGCGGCCAAATTCCTCGCCATAGATCGCCGCCTGCGGCAGCGCCGCCTGCAGGATCTGCCGGATCACCCGCTCGGCCTCGCGATCGGCGATCGTCACCGGCGTCGCGTCGGCCTTCAGTTCCACCGTCACGCCGCGCTTCCAGTAATGCCGGATCACTTCGGCGGCGGCGGCGGCGGCTTCGCGGGCAGCAGCCAGCGCCAGGGCAAGATCATCAGGGTGCATGCGGATTTCCGTTGGTGGTGGGCGTGGCGTCGGGCAGGCTGGCCGCGAGGCCGCCGCGGCGGTGGATGCGGACCGTGCCGTCGGCGTCCGCCGGGCCCAGCGTGGACAGCCAGCGGCGCAGCGCCGGGTCAGTCTGTCGGGCGCGCAGCGTCGCGTCCAGTCGCCAGCCGAGCGGGCTCAGCAGCGCCTGCGCCTGAACCTGCAGCGGACCGTGCCGGTCGTCGCGCAGCTGCACGTGGATCACGCCGCCCTGCGCCTGCGCCTGCGCCTGCAGCTCGCCCAGCGCCAGCGCGCCAGCGCGGGTCTGCATCACCGCATGCCGCCACTGCGCGGTGGCCTGCAGCTGCAGCGGCCAGCCACCCTGCAACAGCGCGTGCGCGACGGTCAGCTGCAGCGTGCCCCCCGGCTGGCCCAGCGACGAAGTCAAGCGCGGCTGCAGGGCCGCCAGCGCGGCATGCAGGGTCACCGCGTGCCACTCGACGCGGCCGTCCGGCAGCTGCCGCATCGCGCCGGCAAAGCCGAGCTGCGGCCCGCTGAAATCCAGCTGCAAGCTTCCCTCACCGAGCAGCGCACGGCGCGACAGGCGCCAGCGCAGGCTGCCCAGCACGCGACCGTCGGCGGTCAGCACCTGGCCGGCGCGGCCGTCCCACAGCAGGCCCTGCACCTGCGCCAGGCGCAGCCCGTGCAGCCGCGCCTCGATCCGCGGCTGCATCCAGCGCGCCGGCAGAAACCACAGCAGCAGCGCGGCGGCCAGCAGCAGCACGGCGAGGCCGATCAATCCTTTTCGCAGGTACTTCAAGCGGCAATTCCCGAAACTGTCGAAAGATGAGCTTGAGCGCCCATCGCGCAGCGCCGATCATAGCCGGATGACTCTCCCCGCAAGCAGCAACGTCGCGCTCGCCGCGCGCGACCTCAAACACCTCTGGCACCCGTGCACGCAGATGCACGATCACGAACGTATTCCGATGGTGCCGATCGTGCGCGGCGAAGGCGCCTGGCTGATCGACGCCGACGGCCGCCGCTATCTCGACGGCATCAGCTCGTGGTGGACCAACCTGTTCGGCCACGCCAACCCGCGCATCGCCGCCGCGCTGGCGGCGCAGGCGCACACGCTGGAGCACGTGATCTTTGCCGGCTTCACCCATGAACCGGCGATCGAACTGGCCGAGGAGCTGGTGCGCATCAGCCCGCCCGGACTGGAGCGGGTGTTCCTCGCCGACAACGGCTCGGCGGCGATCGAAGTGGCGCTGAAGATGAGTTTTCATTACTGGCTCAATCTCGGCCACGGCGAAAAGACCCGCTTCATCGCGCTCAGCGGCAGCTACCACGGCGAGACGCTGGGCGCGCTGTCGGTGAGCGACGTGGCGTTGTATCGCAAGACCTACGCGCCACTGCTGCTGACGCCTATCCTGGCGCCTTCACCGGACAGCTACGAAGCCGAGCCCGGCGAATCGCCAGAGAACGTGGCCACGCGAAGGCTGGGCGAACTGCGCGCGCTGCTGGAACGTCACGCGCACGAAACCTGCGCGGTGATCGTCGAGCCGCTGGTGCAATGCGCCGGTGGCATGCGCATGTATCACCCCAGCTACCTTGCCGGCCTGCGCGCGCTGTGCGACGAGTTCGCGGTGCACTTCATCGCTGACGAGATCGCGGTGGGCTTCGGCCGTACCGGCACCCTGTTCGCCTGCGAGCAGGCCTGTCCCGAGCCCGGTCGACGGGCCGGCGTGACGCCGGATTTCCTGTGCCTGTCGAAGGGACTCACCGGCGGCTTCCTGCCGCTGTCGGCGGTACTCACCACTCACGACGTCTACGCCGCGTTCTACGCGGAATACAGTGCCGGCAAGGCGTTCCTGCATTCGCACAGCTACACCGGCAATCCGCTGGCCTGCCGCGTGGCGCTGGAAACGCTGGCGATCTTTCGCGACGAGCCGGTGCTTGAACGCAACCGACTGCTGGCGGCCCATCTGGCCGCGCGGCTGGCGCCGCTGCGCGAACACCCGCACGTGGCGGACGTGCGCCAGTGCGGCATGATCGCGGCGATCGAGCTGGTCGCCGACAAGGCCGCTCGGCGCCCGTTCCCCACCGCCGAGCGGCGCGGCCTGCGCGTCTACCTGCACGGCCTGCAGCACGGCGCGCTGCTGCGCCCGCTGGGCGATGTGGTGTATTTCATGCCGCCGTACGTGGTGACGGCGCAGGAGATCGACCAACTGGTGGACGTCGCCATCGCCGGCATCGAGCGCGCCGTGCACGGCTGATCCGCGGCGGCCATGTGACCGCTGCATTTTACGCTCAGTGGCCGAGGCTGATGCTGGGGTCGAACATCTGCAGCGCATGGGCCGTATCGATCGCGCCAGTGCGGCGCAGCTCCCGTCCGCTGTAGCTGCGACCGGCCACCGGCAGGCATTCGCCCTTGCGGGGCGGGATCAGGCTGCCGGTGCTCTGCAGGCAGTTGCGATCGCCGGGCTTGAGTATGCGATGGCGCGACGCGGAGGCGTCCTGATGCGTCTGACCGGACGGTGTTGAGGTGGCCGGCTGCGCGTCGACCGCCGCGCTGAAGCCCAGCGCGGTGATCAGGGCGAGCATGGCAATGGATGGCTTGGACATGACGCGATACCTCTGGATTCCAGCCGCAGCGGGTCAGAACATGCTGCGCCGATCATCGGCATGAGACAAATGCGGCAGCGACCGCCGTCTCGCCGGGATTCAGTTTTTTCAGCTGCGTCGAGCCTGCGCAGCTCGGCTATGCTGCATTTTTTTCGATCGGTCGCGCCATGCGAGACATCCGTATCCACGCCGAGCTGACGCTTGCCATCGACACTGAATGGCCGCTGCCGGCGCAGGCGGCCGAACACGTGGCGCGCGTGCTGCGGCTGGCGGTGGGCGACCCGCTGATCCTGTTCAACGGCGACGGCTGCGACTATCCGGCGGTGATCGTGGCACTGGGCAAGCGCGACGTGGTGGTGCGGGTGACGGCGCGCCAGCCGCTCGGCAACGAGTCGCCGCTGGCGCTCACCCTGGCGCAGGGTGTGGCGCGCGGCGAGAAGATGGACCTGATCGTGCAGAAGGCGACCGAGCTGGGCGTGGCCCGCATCGTGCCGCTGCTGACCGAGCGCGCGGAGGTGAAGCTGGACGCCGCCCGCGCGGAAA
>JAJXTX010000031.1:11715-17107 GCA_021783385.1 Pseudomonadota bacterium | reverse complement strand
ACCGTCGCCGCGGCGACGAGATGGGGCTGATCCTGTTCGGCAGCCAGGCATTTCTGGTGACGCCGATCACCTACGACCTGTCCGCCGTGCGGGCGCAGCTGCAGGGCGCGGCGGTGGGCCTGGCCGGTACCGAAACGGCGATCGGCGATGCCATCGCGGTGGCGGTGAAACGGCTGTCCGCACTGCCGCAGCAGGCGCGCGTGCTGGTGCTGCTTACCGACGGCGTCAACAACGCCGGCAGCATCACGCCGCGCGAGGCGGCACGCGCCGCCAAGGCGGCCGGCGTGCGCATCTACACCATCGGCATCGGTGCGACGCGGATGAGCGTGCCGGGATTCTTCGGTGCCCAGCTGGTCAACCCGTCGGCGGATCTTGACGTGGGCATGCTCACCACCATTGCCAACGAAACCGGAGGGCGCTTTTTCCGCGCCACCGACAGCCGCCAGTTGGCCGAGGCCTATCGCACCATCGACGCACTGGAACCGCTGCCGCAGCATGGGCCGACCTTGCGGCCGCGGCATGAGCTGTTCCGCTGGCCGCTGCTGGCGGCGATCGCGCTGCTGCTGCTGCTGGTGATCGCGCGGCGCCGCTTCGGTGGCCGGTCGGTCGCCCTGTCGGAGCGGCCGGCATGAGCGCGGCGCTGCAGCAGTTCCACTTTCTGCAGCCCTGGTGGCTGGTCGCGCTGGCGCTGCTGCCGCTGCTGGCGTGGCTGGGCGTGCGGCGAAGCGCGGCCCAGGTCGAGCTGTCGCGGCTGGTCGACGCCGAGCTGCTGCCGCATCTGCTGCATGGACGGGCCGGTCACCGCCAGCTGCCGCTGTGGCTGCTGCTGTGTGGCTGGACGCTGGCCGCGCTGGCGCTGGCCGGCCCGACCTGGAACCGGGTGGCGCAGCCCCTGTATGCCAGCCGCCCGGCGCAGGTGCTGGCGATCTCGCTGTCGCGGCACATGCTGGCGCGTGACGTGGCGCCGAGCCGGCTCGATCGCGTGCGCTACAAGGCGCACGACCTGCTGGACAGCAACCGCAACGGTCTGAACGCGCTGATCGGCTACGCTGGCGAGGCCTTCGTGGTGGCGCCGCTGACTTCCGATGCGAACAGCCTCAGCGATCTGCTCGACGCGATGGCGCCTGACACCATGCCGGTGGACGGCAACCACGCCGCGCAGGCGATCCAGCGCGGCGTGGCGCTGATCCACGACGCCAACCTTGCCAGCGGCTCGCTGGTGCTGATCACCGACCAGGCCGGTGCCGCCGCCGACGCGGCCGCGCGTCAGGCGCGAGCGGCCGGCGTGCGCGTGTCGGTGCTCGGCGTGGGCACGCCGCAGGGCGGTCCGGTGCCGCTGGGCGACGGCAGCTTTCTGCACGATGCGCAGGGCCACATGGTGCTGGCCGGGCGCGACGATGCGGCGCTCGCCGCGCTGGCCGCGGCTGGCGGCGGCCGCTACGTGCCGATGACCGCTGATCATGCGGATATCGACGCGCTGCACGCCGAGTTGCAGGCTGGTCCCGCGACGGCGGTGCGCGGCCAGTTGGGCGATGCCTGGCAGGATCGCGGGCCGTGGCTGCTGCTGCCGCTGCTGCTGCTGGTGACGCTGGCGTTCCGTCGCGGCTGGCTGCTGCTGCTGCCGCTGATCGTGCTGCCGCTGCTGCCCACCACCGCCGATGCGACCAGCTGGCGCGACCTGTGGCAGCGGCCCGACCAGCAGGCGGCGCAGGCGCTGCGGCAGGGCGCGGTGAAACAGGCGCAGCAGGTGGCGCGGGATCCCTCGTGGCGCGGCGTGGCAGACTATCGCGCCGGCGACTACGCCGCCGCCACCCAGGCGCTGCGGCAGGTGCCCGGCAGCGACGGCGCCTACAACCTCGGCAACGCGCTCGCACGGCAGGGACAGTATGCGCAGGCGATCGCCGCCTACGATCGCGCGTTGAAACTGGATCCGGCCAACGCCGACGCCAAGGCCAACCGCCAGGCCATCGAGGACTGGCTGCGCCGGCAGCAGAAGAAGCCGCCGCCGAAGTCAGGCAAACAGGGCCAGCAAGGTCAGCAAGGTCAGCAAGGCCAGCAAGGCCAGCAAGGCCAGCAAGGTCAGCAAGGCCAGCAAGGTCAGCAAGGTCAGCAAGGCCAGCAGGGCCAGCAGGGCCAGCAGGGCCAGCAGCCATCGACGCAGCAGCCGGCATCCGGCGCCTCGGTCGCCCATCCGGCCACGCCCGGCGCGCCGCCCCAGCCGCTCACGGCGCAGCAGCAGGCAGCGCAGCAGGCGCGCGTGGGGCAGGCGCAGCGGGCGCTGCAACAGCAGGTGGATCAGGCGCTGGCTGCGCAGCCCCGGCAGGCGCCGGGCACGCCGCCGGTGCATCAGCTGGGCGAGCCGTCACCGGGCGATCCGCAATCGAAGCTGCCGGCCGATCTGCGCCACGCGCTGCAGCGCGTGCCCGATGATCCCGGCGCGCTGCTGCGGCGCAAGTTCGAACTGGAATATCAGGAGCGCCACGGCGGCGCCCCGAGCGAGGACGGACAGCCGTGAAATCGAGACGAATCATGCAATCGCTGTGGCTGGCGCTGCTGCTGCTTCCCGCGCTGGCGAGCGCCACCCGCGTGCAGGCCACGCTGGATCGCGACACCGCCCAGCTGGGCGACACGGTGACGCTCAACCTGCGCGTCAGCGGTACCCAGGGCGGTGCGGTGGCACCGCCGGATCTCGATCCGCTCAACCGCGATTTCGACATCCTCGGCAGCTCGCAGAACAGCAGCCTCAGCGTGATCAATGGCCAGGCCACCTCGACTCTCACGTTCGGCGTGGCGCTGCGGCCGAAGCATGTCGGCACGCTGCAGATTCCCGCGCTGAGCGTGGCCGGCAGCCAGACCGCACCGCTGCAGCTGCAGGTGACGCCGCCCGATCCGGCTGCAGCGGCGGCGACGCACCAGGATGTCTTCATGGAGGCGCAGGTCGAGCCCGCGCACGGCTACATCGGCGAGCAGTTCAGCTACGTGCTGCGGCTGTACTACGCGCAAAACATCACCGACGGCTCGCTGCAGGTGCCGCAGCTCAGCGGCATCGAGACCAGCCAGGAAGGCGACGACCTGCACTACGACACCGAGCGCGGTGGTCGTCAGTACCACGTGCTGGAGCGTCGCTATGCGCTGGTGCCACAGCGCGCCGGCCAGTTCGAGATACCCGCGGTGGGATTCCAGGGCCAGGCGGTCGATCCGAACGATCCGAACAGCTTTTTCGGCGTCGGCCGCACGGTCTCGGCCAGCACCCCGGTGCTCAGTGTCAGCGTGCAAGCGGCGCCGGCCAGCTGGGGCAAGCGCGCCTGGCTGCCGGCGCGTCAGCTCAGCCTGACGCTGGACGGCTGGCCGGCCGCGGGCGTGTCGCTGCGGGTGGGTCAGCCGCTCAACCTCAGCATGCAGATCGAGGCCACCGGGTTGGCGGGCGATGCACTGCCGGCGCTCAGCCTGCCGCCGCTGGACGGCGCCACGGTGTATCCGGACAAGCCGGTCAGTGGCACCCGCCGCACTGGCCAATGGCTGGTCGGCCGGCGCCAGCAGAACTTCGCGGTGGTACCCGAGCGCCCCGGCACGCTGACCGTGCCGGCCACCAGCGTGAGCTGGTGGAACGTGCAGACCGACCGCATGGAAGTGGCGCAGATTCCGGCGCGCAGCGTGACCGTGCTGCCAGCCGTTGGCGCGGCGGCGCTGCCGGGTGCGCCAGTGGCCACAGCCAGCGCCGCGGCGGGATCATCGACTGCGCTGCCGGCCGCGCGCCACGCCGCCACGCCGTGGCGCTGGCTTGCCCTCGGCAGTGCGGCGTTGTGGTTGCTCAGCGTGCTGGCGTGGTTGCTGTGGCGGCGGCGCCGAGGCCCCGCGCTGACGGCGCCGCCAGTGGACGCGGTGCCCACGTCGGCGCGCCAGTGCCAGCTGGCGTTCCTGGCGGCGGCCCGCGGCACCGACAGCGCCGCGCAGTTGCGCGGCCTGCTGGCATGGGCGCGCGCGGAGCGACCGGCGATCCGCCATGCCGGCGAGCTGGCCGCCGCGCTGGGCGACGAGCGCCAGCGTGCTGCGATCGCCAGCCTGCAGCAGCGGCAGTACGCCGGGGCGCCGGTGGCGGCCGATGGCGCCGAGCTGGCCGAGGCGTTCCGGCGCGGCTTCGTCTGGCGCGCGGCGGAGTCGGGCCCGGACGCGGGCGGCGATCTGCCGCCGCTGTACCCGTTCAAGCTGCAGTGAGCGCCTGCTGCCAGATCGCCTGCATCGCGGCGCTGAAGCAGCACAGCTGGATATCGATCGCCGGCGCGTCGGCGAGCGCCGCGCGCAGCGTGGCCACCGCCACCGCGGCCGCCGGCGCGGCGGGATAACCGTAGACGCCGCAGCTGATCGCCGGAAAGGCGATCGTGCGCAGGCTGTGCTCGCGCAGCAGCTGCACTGCGTTGCGATAGCAGTGCGCGAGCCGATCCGCCTCGCCGCGGTCGCCGCCGTGCCAGACCGGCCCCACCGTGTGGATCACGTAGCGCGCCGGCAGCGCGAACCCCGGCGTGATGCGCGCCTCGCCGGTGGGACAGCGCACCCCGGGCGCCACGCACGGCAGCGCGCGGCAGGCGTCGCGCAGCGCCGGCCCCGCGGCGCGGTGGATTGCGCCGTCCACGCCGGCGCCGCCGAGCAGGCCGGGGTTGGCCGCGTTGACGATGGCGTCCACGCGCAGAGTGGTGATGTCGGCGGTGATCACGGTGAGGGGCATGGTGTCTACCATGGCAGCGCCGTATGCTGCCGCAGTGGATCAGGTATGCGAGGCTTCAACCGATCATGGCAAACACGGAAGACCTTTCCTTCGGCTATCTGCTGAACGATGTGACCTTGCTGTTTCGCAAGCACTTCGACCGGCGCGCGGTGAAATTCGGCCTGACGCGTGCGCAGTGGCGTGCCACCAAGATGTTGTATCACCGCGAGGGTCTGCGGCAAACCGAGCTGGCCGAGTTTCTGGAAATGGAGCCGATCGCGGTCGGCCGCGTGATCGACCGGCTGCAGGCCGCCGGCTTCGTCGAGCGCCGCGCCGACCCGAAGGATCGCCGCGCGTGGCGCCTGTACACCACTGAGCAGTCGCGCGTGATCATCGACGACATGGAGCTGATCGCGCGAGAGCTGCGCAAGGATGCCACCCGCGGCATCGACTACGCCGAGCTGGAGCAGGCGCTGGCGGTGATCGGACGGATCAAGGACAACCTGCTGGCGCTGGAGCAGGCCGAGGGCGGCGCCGGCTGAGTCCTGGCGGGTCTGCGCGGCGCCGGCGGGCCGGGTTGCCGCTGGTGCCGATGGGCAACTAGGCTGGGCCACCATCCACACGAGGTTCGCCGACATGCTGCGCATGCGTCTGTGGACGATAGCCGCCGCCTCTGGTTTGTGCATGGTC
>JAJXTX010000031.1:7754-11615 GCA_021783385.1 Pseudomonadota bacterium | reverse complement strand
GCCGGCGGGCCGGGTTGCCGCTGGTGCCGATGGGCAACTAGGCTGGGCCACCATCCACACGAGGTTCGCCGACATGCTGCGCATGCGTCTGTGGACGATAGCCGCCGCCTCTGGTTTGTGCATGGTCGCGGCGGCACCCGCGGCCGCACCGCGCCACCTCGACGACGCGGCGCTGCGCGCCTACGCCGGCAGGCCGTGGAGCAAGGCCGCGCTGATGAACCGCACGGTCGAGCTGGGCAGGCTGCGCGGGGTGCCGGTGGTGGCCGAGTTTCCCTGCGCGGACGTCTGCCCGCAGTACACCGTGCGGATCATCCACTACCGCCTGCCCGCCGACACCAGCTGCAGCGCGGTGGGCGGCGTCGAGCGCACGGTGCTGGTGCCGGTGGCGATCACCGTGCTGTCTAGGACGATGTGCATCCCCGCCGCGCTGGTCGCCGGCGGGCAGTTCGAGTCGCGCTGATCGGATGGCCGGCCTGCCCGCGGCTACTGCCGCGTCTTCAGCAGGTCGCGGATCTCGGTAAGCAGCGCCACTTCGACCGGCGGCGCGGCGGGCGCGGCGTCCTGCTTGCGCGTGAGCCGGTTGATCGCCTTGATCATCAGGAAGATCGCAAACGCGATGATCACGAACTGGATCAGCGTGTTGATGAACGCGCCGTACTGGATCGCCACCTCGGCAATCTTGTGTTTGGGGTCGCTGGCGTCGCCGGGCTTGAGCACCCACTTCAGCTGGCTGAAGTCGATGCCGCCGGTGAGCCAGCCGATCGGCGGCATGATGATCTGATCGACCAGCGAGGTGACGATCTTGCCGAAGGCGCCGCCGATCACCACGCCCACCGCCAGATCGATCACGTTGCCGCGCATCGCGAACGTCTTGAACTCGCCCAGCATGCTCATGCCGCTACTCCCCGGATACGCCGAATGGCTGGCTGACTCTACCCCAGCCGCCACCCATGCAGAAGCGGGCCGCGCGTCAGACGATGCGTCCGCGCAGTTCGGCGATGCCGTCCAGCTCGGCGTGGAAATGGTCGCCGCGCTGCAGCGCGGCCACGCCGGCCGGCGTGCCGGTGAAGATCAGGTCGCCGGCCTTCAGCTCGAACAGCCGCGACAGCGCGGCGATGATCTCCGGCACGCTGTGCACCATCTCCGCCAGCGTGGTCTGCTGGCGCAGCTCGCCGTTGACGCTGAGCCGCAGCCCGGTGCCGGCGTGCGGACGCACGACGCTGGCCGGGCACAGCGCGGACACCGGCGCGGAATGGTCGAAGGCCTTGGCCACGTCCCACGGATGGCTCTTCGCCTTGGCCTGCGCCTGCAGGTCGCGCCGGGTCAGGTCCAGCCCCACGGCATGCCCCCACACCCGCTGCGCGGCCTGCTCCGGCGTGAGGTCGCGGCCGCCCGCGTTCAGCGCGACCACCATTTCCACCTCGTGATGCAGGTCGGCGGTGGCCTGCGGGTACGGCACGTCGGCATCGTCGCTGACCACCGCATCGGCCGGCTTGCAGAAAAACAGCGGCGCGTCGCGGTCGACGCTGGCGCCCATCTCGCGCGCGTGCTCGGCGTAATTGCGGCCGATGCAGAACACGCGGCGGATCGGGAAACGCTGGTCGCTTCCGAGGATCGGCAGGCTGGGCACGGCGGGCGGCGCGATCAGGTAGGTCATGCCGCCAAGCGTAGCAAACCGGGCCAGCGCGGGCACGGTCGAGGGCTGCCCCACCCCGCTTGCGCGGATGACAGCTGTCATCGACGATGGCTGATGCTGCACCCTGATCGGCAAGAGGCCGACCAGCCAAGCTTGCGTACATCGAGCCACCGGCAGGGCCGGGCAGGGAGTTGGGGTGGACAACGCCGATCTGTTGAAGGCATTGCGCATCGAGCGCCATCAGCGCGACGAACTGGGCCCGGCTGGCGGCCGTTGGCCGTGGATTGCGGGTGGCCTGGTGCTGCTGGCGCTGCTGGGTGGCGCCGGCTGGTGGCTGTTCGGCCAGCGTCCGCTGCCGGTGCAGACCGCGCTGGCGATCGCGCCCAGCACCGACAGCGAGGCCGGTGCAGTGCTGCAGGCCACCGGCTATGTCACCGCGCGGCGGCAGGCCACGGTGTCGGCGCAGATCACCGGCACGCTCATCGCGGTGCTGATCGAGGAGGGCGATCACGTCAGGCAGGGCCAGGTGCTGGCGCGGCTGGATGACCGCGGCTACAAGGCCAACCTGGACGCGGCCAGGGCGCAGGCCGACGCCGCGCACGCGCTGCTGGCGCAATACCGGGCGCAGCTGGCGCAAGGCGTGCACGACGCCGCGCGGCTGCATACGCTGGCGGCGCGCGGGCTGGTGTCCGCGCAGAGTGCCGAGCAGGCGCGCACCCAGGTCGACACCCTGCGCGCCCAGCTGGCCGCGCAGCAGCAGCAGGCACGCGCGGCTGACGCGCAGGCCGCGGTGGCGCAGGTGAATTTCAACTACACCGTGGTGCGCGCGCCGTTCAACGGCGTGGTCACCACCAAGGACGCGCAGGTCGGCGAGATCCTCTCGCCGCTGTCTGCCGGCGGCGGCTTCACGCGTACCGGCGTGGGCACGATTGTCGACATGGATTCGCTGGAAGTGGATGTCGATGTCAACGAGGCCTACATCGGCCGGGTCAAGCCGGGCATGCCCGCCGAGGCGGTGCTGGACGCATATCCCGACTGGAAAATTCCCGCCCACGTGATCGCCATCGTGCCCACCGCCGATCGCGGCAAGGCCACCATCAAGGTGCGCGTGGCGCTGGAACAGAAGGACGCCCGGGTGGTGCCGGACATGGGCGCGCGGGTGTCGTTCCTGGAAGAAAAGGCCGCCACGGCGGCGCATCCGCTGCAGGGCGTGCTGGTGCCGGCCACCGCGATCGTGCCGCGCGCGGGCCGCAGCGTGGTGTTCGTGGTCGCGGACGGCAAGGCGCGGGAGCGCGCGGTGAACCCTGCCGCGCAGGCCTACGGCGAGTTGCGCCTGCTGCCGGCCGCGGTGACGCCGGGCGAGCGCGTGGTGATTGCGCCGCCGGTCAGCCTGCGCGACGGCGCGGACGTCCAGCCGGAAAAACCATAGCGACATTTCGCAGGAACGCACCCGGTGCGCGAACGCTCTTTCACCCAACCGTCAACAGCATACGCGCACAGGGTGCGCTCCTGCCCGAGCCACAGCCAGCATTCCACAGGAGACCCGTCATGGGCGCGCTGATCGAGATCCGCAATCTGGCCAAGACCTACGAGCGCGGCAAGCAGAAGGTCGAGGTGCTGCATCACGTCAACCTGGATATCGCCGAAGGCGATTTCCTTGCGCTGATGGGGCCGTCCGGCTCCGGCAAGACCACCCTGCTCAACCTGATCGGCGGGCTGGATGTGCCCAGCGCCGGCAGCATCGGCGTGGGCGGCCAGCACATCGACCAGCTCGGCGGCGGCGCGCTGGCGCGGTGGCGGGCATCCAACGTGGGTTTCGTGTTTCAGTTCTACAACCTGATGCCGATGCTCACGGCGCAGCGCAACGTCGAGCTGCCGCTGCTGCTGACCAAGCTGTCGGCGGCGCAGCGCAAGAAGAACGCGGCCATCGCGCTGCAGCTGGTGGGGCTGGCCGACCGCGCCACGCACAAGCCCGGCGAGCTGTCCGGCGGTCAGCAGCAGCGCGTGGCGATCGCCCGCGCGATCGTCTCCGATCCCGCCCTGCTGGTCTGCGACGAGCCCACCGGCGATCTGGATCGCCAGTCGGCCGAGGACGTGCTCGGCCTGCTGCAGCAGCTCAACCGCGAGCACGGCAAGACCATCGTGATGGTCACCCACGATCCCAAGGCCGCCGAATACGCCAGCCATACGCTGCATCTGGACAAGGGCACCCTTGTCGAGCAGGC
>JAJXTX010000031.1:6216-7654 GCA_021783385.1 Pseudomonadota bacterium | reverse complement strand
GGGATAGCGCCATGGAGCGATCATCATGAAATACCTGCACCTGATCTGGGCGGCGCTGTTCCGGCGCAAGGCGCGCACCTTCCTGACGCTGGTGTCGATCATCACCGCGTTCCTGCTGTTCGGCATGCTCGATGCCGTGCGCACCACTTTCGAGAGCAACGGCAAGAGCCTGCTGGGTGTCGATCGGCTGGTGACCTCGTCACGCTACTCGATCATCCAGTCGCTGCCGCTGGCCTTGCAGGCGCAGATCGCCGCCGTGCCCGGCGTGCGCGATGTGGCCTATGCCAACTGGTTCGGCGGCATGTATCAGGAGCCGAAGAACTTCGTCTTCAGCTATGCGGTGAGCACGAACTATCTGGACGCCTATCCGGAAATCCGGTTGTCCCCCGCACAGCGCAAGGCATTCGACGACACGCGCACCGGCGTGGTGATCGGCGCGGCGCTGGCGAAGAAGTACGGCTGGAAGGTCGGCGACAAGATTCCGCTGCAGTCGACGATCTTTCCGCGCAAGAACGGCGACAAGACCTGGCCGTTCGACATCGTGGGCATCTTCACCGTGTCCAAGGGCGCGCTCAACACCATGGACCAGATGTTCCTGCTGCACTGGAAGTATTTCGACGAGGCCAATGCCTATGCCAGCCATGCGGTGGGCTGGTACATCGACCGCCTGCAGGATCCGGCGCAGGCTGATCGTGTCGGCGCGGCGATCGACGCACTGTCGGCCAACTCCGACCACGAGACCAGGACGCAGACCGAGCAGGCGTTCGGCGCCTCGTTCGCCAAGCAGCTGGGTGACATCGGGCTGATCGTCAGCGCGATCATGGGCGCGGTGTTCTTCACCCTGATCCTGCTCACCGGCAACACCATGGCGCAGGCGGTGCGCGAGCGCACCTCGGAGCTGGCGGTGCTGAAGACGATCGGCTTCTCCAGTCGCAGCGTGCTGTCGATGGTGCTGGCCGAATCGGTGCTGCTGCTGGTGCTTGGCGGTGTGATCGGGGTGGGCCTGGCAGCGCTGCTGGCGCCGATCGTGACCAAGGGCAGCGGCGGCATGGTCAATCTGCCGCCAGTGAGTGCGGGCAGCTGGGCACTGGGCATCGGCCTCATGGTAGTGATCGGCCTGCTGGTAGGGGCGTTGCCGGCATGGCGGGCGATGCGGTTGAACATTGTCGATGCCCTCGCGGGCCGCTGAGGAGATCCGCATCATGCGCAAACTGAAATCCTTCCTTGGCGGACTGGGCCTGATCCTGTTGCTGATCACGTGCCTGGTCATCTGGACCCGATTGCCATTGGCGGCAGTGGCCGTGCTGCTGGCGCTGCTGGCGTTGTGGCTGTCATTCACCCGGGTTGGTCGGCAGGCCCTGTCAGTGACCGGCGTGGGCATCAGCACGCTGGGTCAGCGCATCGGCGCCTCGTCGGTGATCGTGATCGGCATTGCCGG
>JAJXTX010000031.1:0-6116 GCA_021783385.1 Pseudomonadota bacterium | reverse complement strand
TTCGATACATTCAAGGCGGCGCTGTTGACCGATCCACGCCTGAAAGTGGACGTGAGCACCACCCGCCAGTACTTCACCGAGCAGTCTGCCGGGCTGACCAAGGTGATTCGCGTCGTCGGCATCACGGTGGGCGTGATCATGGCGATCGGCGCGATCTTCGGCGCGCTCAACACCATGTTCGCGGCGGTGGCAGCGCGCGCGCGCGAGATCGCCACGCTGCGCGCGATCGGCTTTCGCGGTGTGCCGGTGGTGGTGTCGGTGCTGCTGGAAACGATGCTGCTGGCGCTGCTCGGCGGTGTGCTCGGCGGCGGCATCACCTGGCTGATCTTCAACGGTTACACCGCCTCGACCCTGGGCGCGAACTTCAGCCAGGTGGTGTTCCAGTTCCGGGTGTCGCCGCAGCTGCTGTGGACCGGCATCAAGTGGGCGATGGCGATCGGCTTCGTCGGTGGGCTGTTTCCCGCCGTGCGCGCCGCGCGGCTGCCGGTGACCACCGCGCTGCGCGAGCTGTGAGCGCGCGGCAGCAGCACCGCGCAGTCCGCCAGCACGGAGGCGGATTCATGTGCGCTGCTGCCGCGCCAGCGTGATCGCGGCCACCCCGCACAGGATGATCGCCATGCCGGCCAGCTCGTACGCGCCCACGTGCTCGCCGGCCAGCAGCACGCCGAACAGCACCGCCACCGGCGGATTCACGTAGGCATAGCTGGTGGCCAGTGCCGGGCGCGCGTGCTTGAGCACGTAAAGGTAGGCACTGAACGCGATGATCGAGCCGAACACCGCCAGATAGACCACCGCCAGCGTGGCCCGCGCGGTCGGATGCGCCGGCAGGTGTTCGCCGCTCGCATAGCCCACCGCGAGCAGCGCGATGCTGGCGCAGAGCATCTGCGCGGCCGTGTTCATCGGCCCGGGCGGCATGTCCTGGCGCCGGCTCCAGGCCGAGCCGAAGGCCCAGCACATCGCCGCCGTGAGCAGCGCGAGCGCGCCGATGCGCGAACCGGACAGGCTGCTGCCGAGGTTCAGCACGATCACCCCGGCAAAGCCGATCAGCAGGCCGACGCTCTCGCGGCGGTTCGGCCACAGGCCGTACAGACCGGCGAACACGGCGGCGAACAGCGGCATGCTGGCCACCGCCACCGCGGCGACGCCCGAGCTGACGCGCTGCTCGGCGAAGCACACCAGGCCGTTGCCGAAGCCCAGCAGCAGCACGCCGCTGAACGCGGCATTGCGCCATTGCAGCCGCGTTGGCGCCGCCATGCCGCGCCAGCGCAGGAAGCCATACAACGCGCAGCCGGCACCCAGGAAGCGCACCCCGGCCAGCAGAAACGGCGGGTAGCTGACCAGCGCGTAGCGGATCGCCAGGTAGGTCGAACCCCAGATCACGTACAGCGCCAGCAGCCCCAGCGGAATCAGCACGCGGGGTTCGCGCAGGGAACGCGGTGCAACCGCCGCGGCGCGGGCGGAACTGTCAGGCATGGGCAGGAATCGTGAGGCGGGATCGAACATTATCCGTGAAGCGGCCGGCGCCAGCGACTGCCGTCGCGAGGCCGCGTGGTCAGCCGGGTGGACCCTTCCGCAGGCGGCCTTCGCGGACAAGCAGCTCGCGCTTGCGCTCGATGCCCCAGCGCCAGCCGCCGGGTGAGCCGTCCTCGCGCACGATCCGATGGCACGGCACGATCAGCGCCAGCCGGTTGCTGCCGCAGGCGCGGCCGATCGCCCGCGCGGCTTTCGGCTGGCCCAGCGCGGCGGCCAGTTCGCCGTAGCTCATGGTGCGGCCGGCGGGAATCCGGCTCAGCGCATCCCACACCCGCCACTGGAACGCGGTGGCGACGACATCCAGCGGCGGCAGTGCCGGCGCCGCCGCGTCGCTCCAGCCAAGCTCGCTGGCGATGCGCGCGATCACCGCGTCCAGCCATTCCGCTCGACCGCGGTCGACGCGTTCGCGCGCGGCCTGCGGAAACTCGGCGGCCAGCCGGGCTTCCAGTTCGGCGTCGTCATCGCCCAGCGTCACCGCGCAGAGGCCGCGCGCGGTGGTGGCGACCAGCAGCCGGCCCAGCGGTGTGGCCGTGGTGGTGTAGCGGATGCTGGCGCCGGCGCCACCGGCGCGATAGCTGGCCGGGGTCATGCCGAGCAGGCGGTCGCTGTGCTCGTACACGCGGCTGCCGGAGCCGAAGCCGGCGCCATACACCGCATCGGCCACCGCGGCGCCTTCGCGCAGGGCCGCCTTCAGCTGGCCGAAGCGGCGGGCGCGATGGTATTCGGCGGGGCTCATGCCGTAGCGGCGGCGGAACGCGCGCTGCAGATGGCCCGGGCTGAGCCTGGCCATCTGCGCCAGCGCGTCCAGCGTGGGCGCCTGTTCGGCGCGATCGAGCTGCAGGCGCACCTGCTCGAGCGCGGTTTCGGTCGGTTGGTGCATGGCGGCATCCGTGAGCGAATGTCGGCAGGTTAGGCCGGACCGCCGCCGGCATCCATCCGGATCATGCGCTCAACGCGCGGCCGGGCGATCCTGCCGGATCACCACGAACTCGCCTTCCAGCACGTCCGGCGCAGGGCTGGCGTGCGCGGCCGGGGCAGGCCCCATCGCGCGGCGGAGCTGCCACTGGCGCCAGACCAGCCAGAGGCCACCGCCCACCAGCAGCACGCCTGCGACCGCCAGCCCGAAGAGCAGCAACAGGCCGAGCAGCGCCATGCCGAGGAGCAGCGACACGGCGCGGACCAGCGGGTTGCGCGAGCGGCGCAGCGGAGGAAAGGTAACGACCATGGGTGGGAAATCCGTATGTCAGACTCGCCAGGCGAGCGAATAGACTTGTGACTCTGACGATGGGGCCAGCCGGCCCGCGAGACAAGTGCCGATGGATACAGAGCCCGCCGTATCGCCGAGCCCCGCTGCGCCGCCTGTCGCACTCTGCCGGCTGGACGCGCTGGTCGAAGGCACCGCGATCGCGCTGGACGCGTTGCCCCAGGCTGGCGGCGAGCCGCTCGATCTGATCCTGTTGCGGCACGCGGGCGATGTGCGCGCCTTCCGCAACGTCTGCCCGCACGCCGGGCGCCGGCTGGACTATGCGCCGGGCAAGTTCCTGCTCCAGCGCGGCCAGCTGATCTGCGCGGTGCATGGCGCCACGTTCGATGCGGTCGATGGCCGCTGCGTGGCCGGTCCCTGCCGCGGCGAACATCTGCAGGCGGTGGCGGTGCGGGTGGACAGCGGTCTGGTCCACCTGGCGCCGGAACCGCACCCGATCGGACTCAGCGGAACATCAGGTTGATCGCGACCAGCGTCACCACCAGCATCGCCAGCGTCAGCGGTATGCCGACGCGCAGGAAATCCTTGCCGCGATAGCCGCCGGGGCCGGTGACCATCATCAGCGCCGGATGGCCGGAGCTGAGCAGGAAGGTGTTGGACGAGGACACCGCCACGATCAGCGCATAGGCCGACGGATTGCCGCCGGTGGCCACCGCCACGCTGATCGCGATCGGAACCATCATCACGGTGGCGCCGACGTTCGACATCACCTGCGAAAACAGCAGCGTCAGGATGGCCAGCGACGCCTGCAGAATCCACGGCGCGGCATGCCCCAGATACTGCAATACCTCCTGCGCCAGCCATGCGGCGGTGCCGGTGGAGTCCATCGACCAGCCCAGCGGGATCAGGCAGGCGGTGACGAAGATCGTCTTCCAGTTGATCGCCTTGTATGCCTCGTCCATGTTCAGCACGCCGGTCAGCAGCATGCCGATGGCGCCGGTCATCATTGCCACCGAGAGGTCGAGGTTGGTGAACAGCGCCAGGCACTTGGCCAGCACGAAAAAGCCCACCGCCTGCCAGATCTTGCCGGGACGCTGCTCTTCCTTCGGGATGTCGGTGACGACGACCAGGTCCTTGTCTTCGGCGGCCAGCGCCAGGTCGTGCCAGTTGCTGTGCAGTACCAGCGTGTCGCCGGCGCGCAGGCTGACCCCGCGCACGTCCTCACGGAACACCTGATCGCCGCGATACACCGCCAGCACCGAAATGCCGAAGCGCTTGCGCAACCGCAGGTCGCCCAGGGTCTGCTTGATGAAGCGCGAGCTGGGCGGAATCACCACCTCGGAAATGCCGGCGCGGCTGGGGTTGAACAACTCGCCGAGCTGGCGCATGCGGGTCGACAGCCGGCACAGCTGATTGTTGGCAAACTGCGCCAGCTGCTCGCGCGGGCCGAGCACGCCGAGGATCGAGCCGACCCAGATCACGTGGTCGGCCGGCGGCGCCATGCGCGCGTCGTTGCCGCTCTTGATCGCCAGGATCAGCGGTGCGTCATGCAGCTGCTCCACCTCGCCGATGCTCATGCCGACCAGCGGGCTTTCCGCGGTGACGGTGAGCTCGGCGGTTTCGCCGCCGATGCCGTAGGTTTCGGCGAAGTAGCTTTCGGTACGGCCGGGCGTCACCTTCAGCCGCTCGTCTTCGTGCTCGGGCAGCAGCTTGCGGCCGAACAGGTAGAAATACAGCACGCCGACCAGCGCCAGCGCCAGGCCCACCGGCGTCACGCTGAACAGGCCGAACTTCGGAATCGTGTGCGCGCCCGGCGGCAGGTTGACGTTGGCGCTGGCGATCAGGTCGTTCAGCACGATCAGCGGCGAGTTCGCGATCAGCGTGGTATTGGTGGCGGTGAGAATGCAGAACGCCATCGGCAGCAGCAGCCGCGACAGCGGCACGCCGGTACGCGCCGACAGCCGGCTGCTGACCGGGATCATCAGCGCGGCCAGCGCCTGGCTCGGGATCACCGCGCTGAACAGGCTGGTGACCAGGTTGATCACCACGCCGAGGCGCGACTCCACGCCGCGTGCCATGCGCATCACGAAGCTGGCGGTGAGGCTGAGAACGCCGGCGTGATCGAGCCCGGCGCCCATGATCATGATCGCCATGATTGCGATCACCGCGTTGCCGGCGAAGCCGTTGAACACCTTGTCCGAGGGGATCAGTCCGGTCAGCCCGATCACCACCACCACCAGCAGCGCCACCATGTCGGCGCGGATCCACTCCAGCACCAGCATCAGCATGGTGAAGCCCACCAGCCCGAGCACCAGGATCATTTCCGGAGTGAGCGACAGTCCCATCAGCCAGCGTCCCGCAGGGGTGGCTGGCAGCAATGCTCGCGGTGGGGCAGTGGAAGCTTCACGCTGCGACGATTCGTCCCTGGTGGATCGCGAGAGTATAAGCGGGCCGGCGCATCCGCTGGTGAACCGCAGCGCTACCAAGGGCCATCGGCGCGCGATATGCGCAGCGCCGACAGCGCGTCTGCGTACCGGCAGCATGCCGTCGCGGCGGACTCAGGTTTTCCGGTACAGCAGATCCCACACGCCGTGACCGAGTTTCAGGCCGCGTCGCTCGAAGTGGGTCTCGATGCGCCACGGCGGTTGCTCGGCGTAGTGGCCGGCACCGAGCGGGTTGATCCAGTCGGGCGCCGCGTCCATCACCGCCAGCATGTGCTCGGCGTAGGCCTGCCAGTCGGTGGCCAGATGCAGCAAACCACCCGGCACCATGCGCGAGGCGAGCAAGGCCACGAATCCAGGCTGGATCAGCCGCCGCTTGTGGTGGCGCTTCTTGTGCCACGGATCGGGAAACCAGATGCGCGCCTCGGCGAGGCTGCCGGGTGCGATCTCATGCTGCAGCACTTCCACCGCGTCGTGCCGGTACAGCCGCACGTTGTCCGCCGCGCGCGCGGCCAGCGCGAGCATCAGCCGGCCCACGCCGGGGCCATGCACCTCGACGCCGATGAAGTCGCGCGCGGGATCGTGCTCGCTGGCCCAGGCCAGCGCCTCGCCATTGCCGAAACCGATCTCCAGCACGCGCGGCGCGGCGCGCCCGAAGCTCGCGTCGAAGTCGTGCGGCGCGCCGCGGTAGTCGATACCGAAGCGCGACCAGTGTGCGTCGAACGCGCGCTGCTGCGCCGGCGTCATGCGGCCCTCGCGCAGCACGAAGCTGCGGATGCGGCGCATGTGGTCGGGCGTGCGCGCGGCGTCGGGTGCGGCTGGATCGGTCATGCGAAATCCTGGGGGTGTGACGCACGGCGCCGCGCGACGTGCTGCGGTTACCGCGTGCGCTCACCGCGAGCAGCGGTTGCCGTGCGCGCCGGCGCCCGGCGGTGCTG
>JAJXTX010000269.1 GCA_021783385.1 Pseudomonadota bacterium | reverse complement strand
ATCCACACCTGGCTACGCCGGAATTCCCCCGGCGTCTTGCCGCGTCCCAGCGGGTGATCGAGCAGTACCGCGTGCATCTCGCTGATCAATCGCAGACTCAGCGGAAAGCCACCACGCAGACGAGCCAGCCCGTGCTCCAACGCGGCAACGTAGCGGCTGACTTCATGTGCGTCCTCCATCGGCACGCCGGGTTGCTCGTCGATCTCGTACAGCAGCAGATCTGACAGCGAGGACTGCGTGCCCTCAATCTGCGAGGACAGCACCGCCTCCTTGCGCACGAAGCTGTACAGCACCAGCGCCGCATTCGGCAGCAGGGCCGAGACCGCATCCAGCCTGCCCAAGGCCACCAGTGCATCGTCGAAGCGGCGGCGCAGCGCGGGCGACCAATCCAGCGGCGGGTTCGGCGGCAGCGGCGCCGGCACAAACGCCCGCACCGGCTCGCTGGCTGTCGACACCGTGCGGTATTCACCTTGCGTTGGGCGATGCATGGCGGATCCCCGGAGGAAGGAAGTGAAATTAGCGGCAGCCGTTAATTTCACTTAGCGTTTTAACTGAAATTAACGGTCAGGGCAACGCTCAGGTGCCGCGTGTTGCCTTTTGGGCAGCGAATGTTGCCCAAAAAGCAACACCGCTCGCCGTTGGGCACACACAAGCAGGACCAGTGGCACCTCACCGGAAACATCCGCTTCATCAAGCAACCATTAAATATGCTGGAAGCGTCCACCTTGATTCGATCCAGTGCTTTATCGACGTTTTCTTCAAAGGCAGGCTGCTTCACTGCCCGATCAATCAAATAACCATCAAACAAAGCAGGGCCAGATCGGGCGGTGGCGCGCGCACCGTCTCGCTTGCCGCAAGGTTACAATTCTTGCACCTCGCTCCCAGCCATGGACCAATCTTCTGTATGGCAAAAGCTGATATCCGCAACCAGCCGGCCTACACCGTGGCCGAATCCGCCCGCTACCTCAAGGTGGCGCCGGCGACGCTGCGTTCGTGGGTCGTTGGCCGGCCGTATCCCACCGGCAAGGGCACGGCGCATTCCAAGCCGCTGATCCGGCCGGCGAAGAACCCGCCAGTGACGTTGTCATTCTGGAACTTGATCGAGGCGCATGTGCTGCGTTCCCTGCGCATAGATCATGCTGTGCCGATGGATGCGCTCCGTCGCGCAATCACCTACGCGGAAAAAACCCTCAACATCGACCGCCTGCTGCTCAGCCCTGAGCTGCGCACGGATGCCGGCAAGCTGCTGTTGGAACGCTACGGCCAGTTGATCGAGCTGTCTGCTTCGGGTCAGATCGCCATGCGCAGCCTGTTCAATGCGCATCTGGCTCGGGTGGAGTGGGACGAATGGAAGTTCCCGGTCCGCCTGTATCCATTCGCCGGTAATGTCGCCGCTGCCGAGAAGCGGCCGGTCGCCATCACCGCAAACATCGCCTTTGGCCGTCCGGTGCTGGTGCACGGGGGCATCACCACCGCTGCGATTGCGGCACGCATTGACGCGGGCGAATCGCTTGCCGAGCTGGCTGAAGACTACGATCTGACCATTGCGGAAATCGAAGGCGCCGTACTGTACGAGCGCGCTGCCTGAGGTTTGCAGGGTGCCGACGGCCTACTTCACGGATCGTGACCTAGGCAAGAAATTCCCCGATATCCTGCGCGCGGCCGGCCTGAGCGTAGAGCGCCACGCCGATCATTTCGCGCAGGATTGCCCTGATCCTGACTGGCTGCGTGAGATCGGCAATCGAGGCTGGGTTGCCATCACCCACGACGGGCGTATCCGCTACAAGCCCAACGAGTTGGCTGCCGTCGTCGAGCATCGCGTCGCCCTGCTCGTGATGATCGGCCACGCGCCATACGCCGAACTCGCACACGCCTTTGTCGCCACGCAGGCGCGCATCGAGCGCTTTCTAGAGCAACACAAGCCGCCTTTTATCGCCAAGGTTTACCGGCACTCGGCCAGCGGCAAGGCCAACGATCTGCCAGAGCCCGGCCGCATCGAACTTTGGTATCCGCAAGCGGGCGGGCGCTGAACAACGCAACTCAGACGGTCAAACCGCGCACGGCGATCTTGCCGTGGGGGACGCAGGTATCCATACGAAACGCTGGGCCACGCTGGCGAGCATATCGCCGCGCGTCTCCTGCTCACGGCTCGGATCTCCCTGCCAGCGCACGCGCACACAGCCCTGCTCGTCATCGCTGTCGGATTCGTCGATGGGAAGAATCAGCGTGCCGTCGGTCAGCGAGCGGGCGCACCACAGGCTGTCATGGCTCTCGCCATCGTAGAGCGGCAGCAGGTTGGCGATGAAGCGGACCACCGCCTCGCTCCTGCCGCTCATGCGGCCTGCCTCACGTCGATCTTGCCGGTGACGGCGGCGGCGACCAGGGCGCTGCGGCGTTCTTTGAGGAGGGCGATTGCACGCTCTGCTTCTCTCGCCAAGGAATCCAACTCACCGTTGCGTTTCACGATGAAAGCGACAATCTCTCGTTGCTCAGCCTCAGGTGGCACGGGTAAATACATGGATGTCCATGCCTCCATGCGCAGCGCCTTGGTTCCGTGACCGGCCTCGTCCAGCCGCTGCAGCGATTCGTCCGCTGTTCCGCGCAACAGCCATGCCAGGAACGAGCCGTTGAGGCCGACTTTTGGCAACACGGCCTTGAGGTCCTGATTGATCGCCATCGGCACCAGTGTCTCGGTAACTGGAAACATTCTCGCGAGAATCATCCCGCGAACCACCACGAGCACAACGCCAACAGGTAGCAGCGTTGCCGCCCCTGACGCCACGGCAAGCGCGGTGAGATGCTCAGTGGTGTCGCCCAGCATGTCTGACTTTAGGTCCCTCGCCGAAGCCCACGGAACTTCACCATCCCAATAATCCAAATTCTCCTTGCTCGGCGTTCCTCCACTCTTGAGCGAAACGAGGTACTTGAGGGGAGTGACGTCCCAATGCGTCGGCACTTCGCCCAGCCACGGCACCCCAGAGTCTTTCATCGGGGCGTTGGGATTGAGGCCGCGGGTGACGGCGTGGGAGATGGTGGCCTGGCGCTTTTCGGCCAGCAGGGTCAGCAGCTTTTCCTGCTCGGCAATCAGCGCATCAATCTTGCCGGTCTCGCGGTCGAGGAAGGCGGCGATGGCGGATTGCTCAGCCAATGGCGGCAACGGAACCAAGGTCTCTGCAAGATACGAATGCTCAATGCTTTCTACCGTCGCGCCCTGCTTGGCCCAAGCCAGCAGGAGCACCTCGTTCAATCCCTGGACCCACCTGAGGAAGAATTCGCTAGTCGCGACTTGTTCCGAAAAGCTAAGCGCCTTCATATCCTGATTTAGCGCAACCGGCACATCGTTGATGGCAACCGGAATCGTGTGCTTCAGGATTCCCGATCGCACAACCATGAGCAAGCGTCCCGAATCCACCAGCGAAGATGAGCTGCTAGACAGTCCTTCTTCGGTTATGGATTCCTCCGCACCCTTGATCCGCTCGAACTTCATGTCCTTCGGCGAGACCCACGGAATGTCGCCATTCCAGAAAGACAGGTTGTCCCGACTTGGCGTACCACCGCCACGGAACCGAGTGAACGCCTTCAATTTGAGCAGCACCCAATGCGCCGGCACCTCACCCAACCACGCCACCCCGCTGTCCTTGTACTCCGCATACCTCGGCAGATTCATGCACCTTGCTCCTGCCACAACTCGAACTTCTGCCAAGCTTGCGGAACGCCCATGCGCTCCCACAAGTCAGGCCTTGAGGCGAGCAGGTCGGCGACACGCGCGGACCAGAGTGAATCCGGGCTGGTCCGGCGCATGACATACGCCAGCAACACGAGGGTGTTGTAGACGCGGCGATTTTGCGGCGGGTCCGGCTGCAGTTGC
>JAJXTX010000268.1 GCA_021783385.1 Pseudomonadota bacterium | reverse complement strand
CGCCACGCGCTGGCCCGCAATGAGTTCGTGCCGTTCTACCAGCCCATCGTCGAACTCAGCGACGGTCGCGTCAGCGGCTACGAGGCGCTGCTGCGCTGGCACCATCCGCAGCGCGGGCTGCTGTGCCCCGGCGATTTCCTGCTGATCGCCGAGGAGTGCGGCTGCGCCGAGGCAATCGACTGGCAGATTTTCGAGCAGGTCTGCGTGCAGGCACTGCGGCTGACCGGCACCGAAGGCTTCATCAGCATCAACGTGTCCGGTCGGCATTTCCGCTCCACTGACCTGGATCGGCGGCTGCTCGCGCTGTTCGAGCAATACGCCGTGCCGACCCGCTGCATCCGCGTCGAGATTACCGAGGGCGCACTGCTGGAAAACCCGGAGCAGGTCAAGCGCATCCTGCAGAACCTGCGCAGCCATGGCGTGGGCATCGCGCTGGACGATTTCGGCACCGGCTATTCGTCGCTCAGCTACCTGCATCAGTATCCGTTCGACACACTCAAGATCGACCGCTCCTTCATCACCGAACTGCCCGTCGACGACGAGCAGACCCAGGGACTGGCGCTGGTGCGCGCGATCCAGGTGCTGGCCGATTCGCTGCAGATGAAAGTGATCGCCGAGGGCATCGAGACCGAAACCCAGCGGCAGGCTCTGAGGCGGGTGGGCTGCCGCTATGGCCAGGGCTTCCTGTTTGCCACAGCGCAGTCGGCTGAGACCTGGCTGCACGCCGATAGGCCGCTGCTGCTGGGCTGATGCGGGGCGGCTACTGCGGGGTGTCCGGCGGCGCCGGCGCGGGGTGGCTGCTGAGCAGGTGTTCGGCGTCGATGCGATCGAAATGGTAACGCTGCGCGCAGAACTCGCAGATCACCTCGATCTCGCCAGCACGCGCCGCCAGCGCCGCTTCCACCTCGTCGCGACCGAGCGAATGCAGCATCGTCGCCACCCGCTCGCGGCTGCAGCTGCAGCCGAACGCCAGCGCACGCGGCTCGAACAGGCGCACCGATTCCTCGTGGTAAAGCCGGTACAGCAGCTGCTCCGGCGCGCTGGCCAGCAGTTCCGCCGGCCCCAGCGTGGCGGTGAGCTGCACGATGCGGTTCCAGGCGTCATCGTCGCGGGCGGCATCGCGGCCGCCTTCGTCCGGCAGCTTCTGCAGCATCAGGCCCACCGCGTGCTCGCCGGAGGCCGCCAGCAGGATGCGCGCCGGCAGCTGTTCGGAACGCACAAAGTAGTTCTCCAGCGCCGCCGCCAGCCCCGCGTGCTGCAGTTCGACCAGCCCCTGGTAGCGCTGGCCGCGCTCCACGTTGCCCAGGGTGATCGCCATGATCGCGTCGGGCAGCACGCGCAGCTGCAGCGGCTCGGGCAGCGGAGGATTCCAGCGCGCCAGCCCCCGCAGGCATCCGCGCTCGCTGCATTCGGCAAACAGCAGGCGCAGCGCGCCGCTGCTTTTCAGCTCGATCGAAAGCGCGCCATCGAGCTTGATGTTGCCGGTCAGCAGCGCGCTGGCGGCCAGTGCCTCGCCCAGCAGCGCGTGCAGCGCGGGCGGGTAGTCGCCACGCCCGGCCACTTCGCGCCAGGCCGGACCCAGCCGCACCAGCGCGCCGCGCACACCGGCGTGATCCAGCATGAAGCGGTGCAGTACGTCGTCGTCGAAGATCTTTTCCAAGCCGGGCTACTCGAGTAAGGGATTGTCCGCAAAGTGGGGGCGCCGCAGCGGTACGGCAACGCCCCGTATACTGGGCCCTCCGCACGCTCGCCGCACATCCCGCCTGCCCAGCCGCATGCCCGCCTCCCCGCGCCCTCCGAGATCCACCCGCTGGCTGCGTCGACTGGCGTGGCTGGCTGGCGCGTGGCTGGCGCTGAGCTGGCTGGCAGTGCTGATCCTGCGCTTCGTGCCACCGCTGACCTCGGCGGTGATGCTGGAACGACGCCTCGGCGCATGGCTGCACCACGAGCCGGGTTTCCACCTGCGGCAACACTGGGTGCCGTGGCAGCAGGTGACGCCGTGGGTGCCGCTGGCGATGGTGGCCGGCGAGGATCAGACCTTTCCCTACAACCACGGCTTCGACTTTCGCTCGATCCACGAGGCGATTGACGCCGCCGACGACGGCAGGCGGCTGCGCGGCGCCAGCACGCTTACCCAGCAGACGGCCAAGAACCTGTTCCTGTGGAACGGCCGCAGCTTCGTGCGCAAGGGCCTGGAGGCGTACTTCACGGTACTGATCGACCTGACCTGGCCGAAGCGGCGCGTGCTCGAGGTGTACATGAACATCGCCGAGCTGGGTGACGGCATCTACGGCGTGGGCGCGGCCAGCGAGGCGTTCTTCCACACCACGCCGGCGCGGCTCACGCCGGCGCAGGCGGCGCGGCTGGCGGCGGTGCTGCCCAGCCCGCGCCGACTGCACGCCGATCACCCGAGCGCCTACGTGCTGCGCCGTGCGGGCTGGATCGAGCAGCAGATGAACCAGCTCGGTGGGCCCGGCTACATCGATGGCCACGCGCCACCGCACCCGCCGCACTGAGCGCCACCCATGCGCGATTCGCCGGGCAGCCTGCCAGCCGGTTAGCATCGACCAACATTTATCTGGTTTCGCCCATGCCGCAGCTCACCATCGTGGTTCCCGCCTACAACGAATCGGCCGTGCTGAGGACGTTTCATCAGCGGCTGCGGCAGGTGCTGGACGCGCTGCCGCTGGAGTCCAACGTGCTGTACGTCGATGACGGCAGCAGCGACGACACCTGGTCGATCATCGAGGCGCTGATTGCCGACGATCCGCGCACCGGCGCGCTCAAGCTGTCACGCAATTTCGGCAAGGAGGCGGCGCTCACCGCCGGCCTGGATGCCGTCACCGCCGATGCGGCCGTGGTGATCGATGCCGACCTGCAGGACCCGCCCGAGCTGATCCCCGCGCTGGTCGAGCAGTGGCAGGCTGGTTTCGACGTGGTCTACGCCACGCGCAGCGTGCGCGAGGGGGAAACCGCCCTCAAACGCTTCACCGCGGCGGCGTTCTACCGCAGCATGGAGCGGCTGTCCGACACCGCCATCCCGCGTGACACCGGCGACTTCCGGCTGCTGTCGCGCCGCGCGCTGGATGCGCTGGGCCAGCTGCGCGAGCGCCAGCGTTTCATGAAAGGCCTGTTCAGCTGGATCGGCTATCGGCAGACGGCCGTGCACTATCAGCGCGAACCACGTCAGGCCGGCACTACCAAGTGGAACTACTGGCGGCTGGCCCAGCTGGCGATCGAGGGCATCACCTCGTTCTCCACCGCGCCGCTGCGGCTGGCCACCTGGGTGGGCCTGGGCGCGGCCGGTCTGTCCTTCGTGTACGGCGTGTGGGTGTTCATCAAGGCGCTGTTCCATGGTGACCCGGTGCGCGGCTACCCGACCCTGATGCTGGTGATCCTGTTTCTCGGCGGCGTGCAGCTGCTGGCGCTGGGCGTGATCGGTGAATACCTCGGCCGCAACTACGCCGAGAGCAAGCGCCGCCCGCTGTATTTTGTCGAGGAGCAGCGGCTGCCGCGGCGGCCGCACTGACGGCGAGGGGCAGCGCGGCTTCACGAGCGCGCCACACCCGCGCGCCGCGTCAAGCGTAAACTCGGCAGCATCCGGCCCGCCGGGCCTGCAGGAGACCCGCCATGCATCAGGTCAGACATCTGCTGGAAAGCAAGGGCAGCACGATCTTCGCCATTGCACCGGAGGCGCCGGTGCTCGAAGCGATCACCCAGATGGCCAAGCACCGCGTCGGCGCGCTGCTGGTGATGCGCGGTGAAAAGCTGGTGGGCGTGGTGTCCGAACGCGACTACGCGCGCAAGGTGATCCTGCAGGGGCGCTCGTCGGCGCAGACCTCGGTGGCCGACATCATGAGCCCCGAACCGCTCAC
>JAJXTX010000267.1 GCA_021783385.1 Pseudomonadota bacterium | reverse complement strand
CCGAAGTGGACGTTGTTGCGGCCCCTGCCCATCTCGGCGGCGGTCCACACGTGCGACTGCGCCACCGCCACCAGCGGAAACACGTAGTCGGCCTCGCCCACCTTGCCGGCGCGGCTGCCATTGAGCTTGCCGCTGACGGTCATCAGACCGCCTGACGGGTAATCCAGCGGCTCGACATAGCCAGGCATCACGGCGATGAAGCGGCCGCTGCCGCTGTCATTCGCCTGCGGGCGCTGCGAGACATCCAGCGGATAGGCGAGCAGTTCGATTTCGCTGTGGTCGGCGTAATTCTTCACCTGCACGATACGGCCGCCCCAGATCACCTGGCCGCTGGCATAGCGTTCGGGTGATCGCGACACCTGCATCGGGGTGGCGATGACTTCGCTGGCGCTGGTCGGGTAGATCGGTGCCGGCGCGCAGGCGGCCAGGGTCAGCGCGGCGGATAGCAAAAGCAGGGAACGGGCGGCGGTGCGCATGATCAGAAACTCCTCTGGCAGGTGCCTGGAAGCGGGACGGCGTGGATACGTGCACGAATTACGCTACAACATGATGGCTCCAGCGTGGCGTGCAGCACCGCCCGCTGGCCGCAGTTCAGCGCCGGCGCGGTGGCGTGGTGACCGGCCGCAGCAGCCGCGAGGCGGGCAGCGGACTGGGCGCGGGCGGTTCGGCACCTTCCTGCAGCAGCCAGTCCAGCTTCCATTCGGCCGGGCGCTGCTGCGTCGACAGCAGTCGCGCCATGGCGCGCAGCGGCTCGCGCAGGGCGTCGTCCAGCTGCCACGGCGCATTCAGGATGACCATGCCGGCGCCGTTGAGGCGCAGCGGCGAATCATCCGGATGCAGCAGCAGTTCCGCACGCAGCACGCGCCTGGCTCCGCTGCGCTGCAGGCCACGCAGGAACGGCTGCACCTGGCTGCGCAGCTTGATCGGATACCACACCGCATAGATGCCGGTGGGCCAGCGCTGCAGCGCCTCCTTGAGGGTCTTCTCGAGCTGCCGGTACTCGCTGTCCTGCGCCTCGTAGGGTGGATCGATCAGCACCAGGCCGCGCTTCTTCGGTGGCGGCAGCAGCGCCTTCAGCGCCTCGTAGCCGTCGCGGTGATGCACGTGGATGCGCGGATCGTGGCGGAACAGCTCGCGCAGACGCGCCGCTTCCTCCGGGTGCAGTTCGCTCAGCTGTGCGGTATCGCCGGCGCGCATCGCCGTGGCCGCCTGCAGCGGCGAGCCGGGGTAGAGCCTGAGGCCGTCCTCGTTGCCGGGCAGGGCGAGGATGCTGTCCAGCCAGCGGCGCAGCAGCGGCGGCAGGCTGCCGGCGGCCTGCGGCATGCCGCCCTGCGCGTGCAGGTCGGGATACAGCAGGCGCGCGATGCCGTCCTTGTACTCGCCGGTCTTGCCGGCCTCCCTGCCGTCCAGCGCGTAGCAGCCGCTGCCGGCATGCGTCTCGATCAGCGTGAACGGGGTCGGCTTGGCCTTCAGCGCCTCGATCAGCGCGAGCAGCACGGTGTGCTTGAGGACGTCGGCGAAGTTGCCGGCATGATAGGCGTGGCGATAATTCATCGCGGCAGTATAGAGGCCGCATCACGCACAGCGCCGATCCGCTGCTGCCGGCCGGTGGTCATGCGCTGCCGTGTGGCCGTTTCGCCGCCGGCTGGTGGTTGTCGGGTGGCCCTGCGGCGTAACGAAAAACCATGAAGAATTTCAAGCGTGCTTCACACGTCCCGGTGCTACGGTTCACCAGTTGCGTCTGGCAACTCACCCCAAGGAAAAGCCATGAAAATCTCGCACAAGCCGCTGCTGTCGATGCTCGGATCGCTTGCCCTGGTAGCTGCCGTCAGCGGCGTCGCCGTGGCCCAGAGCAGCATGCCCGCCAAGGACGCCAACGGCATGGACAAGATGGGCGCGATGCACTCCGGGCACGATTCGATGAAGGGCATGAAAGGCATGCACGGGCACATGATGGGCATGCACATGATGCCGGCCACCGTCACCGAAGTGGACACCCACACCGGCATGGTCGAGGCAAACGCCGAGGGCATGGCATTGAAGGTGCACTTCCCGCCCGCTTCCGTGGCCACGCTGAAGGCCGGCGACAAGATCACCCTGCACATGGGCTACAGCAAGCCCTGAACGGGCTGCACCCGGCTCCAGAGTTGAGGGGGCCGGGCAGCACGGGTTAAGCTGGCCGCATGACTTTCACGCTGCGCCAGATCACCCGTTCACGCCCGCTGCGGGCGCTGGGTGCGCTGGCGTGGCTGCTGCTGGCGTTCAACTCGCTGGCTGCCGCACCGCTGGGCGGGATGGGCGCGGCGCAGGCGCACCCGCTGCATGCCGCGGCGGCCGCGCGCGGTCAGCAGGTTCATCTCGCTGCGTCAGCCGCGGCGGCAGCTGCGGGCTGTGCCGACCGCTCGTGCTGCGACGACCAGGCCGGTTGCCGCGACGGCCTCACGCTGCATGGCTGCAGCTGCGCGTCGATGTGCAGCGTCAGCCTGCCACCGGAGTCGCTGATCACCCTGGCGGCCGCCGATATCAGCCGCCGCTACGCGCTGCCGCCGTCGCTCAACGCGCCGTCGCTGCATGCGGCGCCTCCGCTGCGACCGCCAGTCGCCTGAGTTCTCCACCGATCCGAAACGAGGCCTCCACGGGCGCCGCCCATCGGCGATCGCGGACGCCAGTCGTGATTGGCATGCTTGAGCATGCCCCCGATGGAGCAACGCATGAACATCATTCGTCCTGACCACGCCGATTCCGCGCGGCGGCGCTTCGTGCAGGGTGTCGTGCTGGGCGGCGCGGCAGCAGGCCTGGGGCTGCTGCGCTCGTCGCGCGCCTGGGCCGTCGATCGCGCCGCCGGTCTGGGCGGCGCTGCACACCCGCACGTGCTCAGCGGCACCGACTTTGCGCTGGAGATCGGCGAGACGCCGGTCAACTTCACCGGCGCCACCCGCATGGCCACCACCGTCAACGGCCAGCTGCCCGGCCCGATCCTGCGCTGGAAGGAGGGCAGCACGGTCACCCTGCGCGTGACCAACCGGCTGCGCGTGCCGACCTCGATCCACTGGCACGGCATCCTGCTGCCGTTCTGGATGGACGGCGTGCCGGGCATCAGTTTCCCCGGCATCGCACCCGGCGAAACCTTCGTCTACCGCTTTCCGGTGAAGCAGAGCGGCACGTACTGGTACCACTCGCATTCGGGTTTCCAGGAGCAGACCGGCCTGTACGGCGCGATCGTGGTGGAGCCGGCCGGCGCCGGGCGCAACCCGAGCGAGCGCGACTACGTGGTGATGCTCAACGACTGGAGCGACAGCTCGCCCGAACACATCTTCGCCACGCTCAAGCGGCAGAGCGACTACTACAACTTCGCCGAACCCACCGCGCCGGAATTTTTCCGCGACGTGCGCACGCTGGGCCTGCAGCAGGCGCTGGCCAGGCGCAGGATGTGGAACCAGATGCGCATGAGCCCGAGCGACCTCGGCGACGTCTCCGCCTACACCTATACCTACCTGATGAACGGCACCGCGCCGGCGGGCAACTGGACCGGCCTGTTCCGTCCGGGCGAGAAGGTGCGCCTGCGCTTCATCAACGGCTCGGCGATGACGATCTTCGACGTGCGCATTCCGGGCCTGAAGATGACCGTGATCGCGGCCGACGGCCAGGACGTGGCGCCGGTGGCGGTGGACGAGTTCCGCATCTCGGTCGCCGAAGTGTATGACGTGCTGGTGGAGCCGCAGGAGGATCGCGCCTACACCGTGTTCGCACAGTCGATTGACCGCACCGGCTATGCGCGCGGCACGCTGGCGCCGCGCGAGGGCATGCAGGCCGAGGTGCCCGCGCTCGACCCGCGCCAGCCGCTGAGCATGGTCGACATGATGGGTGCGATGGCCATGGGCGGCGGCGC
>JAJXTX010000266.1 GCA_021783385.1 Pseudomonadota bacterium | reverse complement strand
CCGCCACCACCGATCCGGCCGATCTGGGTCCGCCACGCGGCGCACCGATCGAGGAGGCGATGGTGGCGCCGCCCAATGTGCCGGCGCCGATCCACCGCGACTACCCGGCGCGCGTGATCGTGCACCTGGAGACGAAGGAGGTGGTCAAGGAGATCGCCGACGGCGTGCGCTACGACTTCTGGACCTTCAACGGCAGCGTGCCGGGGCCGATGATCCGCGTGCGCCAGGGCGACACGGTCGAGCTGCACCTGAAGAACGACCCCGCCTCGCACATGGCGCACAACATCGACCTGCATGCGGTGATGGGCCCGGGCGGCGGCGCCGTCTCGACCATGACCGCGCCGGGACAGGAGAGCGTGTTCACCTTCAAGGCGATGCGTGAAGGCCTGTACATCTACCACTGCGCCACCGCGCCGGTGCCGATGCACATCGCCAACGGCATGTACGGACTGATCCTGGTCGAGCCGCCGCAGGGCCTGCCGAAGGTCGATCACGAGTACTACGTGGTGCAGGGCGACTTCTACACCACCGGCGGCTACCACGAGCCCGGCCTGCAGGCGTTCGACATGCAGAAGCTGCTGCTGGAGCAGCCGACCTACGTGCTGTTCAACGGCCGCGAAGGCTCGCTCACCGGGCCGCACGCGCTGACCTCCAAGGTGGGTGACAGCGTGCGTCTGTTCGTCGGCGATGGCGGGCCCAACCTGGTGTCGAGCTTCCACGTGATCGGCCAGATCTTCGACGACGTCAACGTGGAGGGCGGCACGCTGGTCAACCACAACGTGCAGACCACGCTGATCCCGGCCGGCGGTGCAGTCACCGTGGTGATGCAGACACTGGTACCCGGCACCTTCCTGCTGGTCGATCATTCGATCACCCGTGCATTCATGCAGGGCGCACTGGGCCAGCTGGTGGTCAGCGGCGCGGCCGCGCCTGCGATCTACAACAAGGTTTCCGGCGCTCCCGCGGCGGCCCCGGCGAAACCGGCGGCGGGCGTGAACAACGCCATGGCGGACGGCAAGCGGGTGTTCGGGCAGATCTGCTCGGCCTGTCACCAGGCCAACGGCATGGGCCTCCCCGGCGCGTTTCCGCCGCTGGCGATGTCGGATTACCTGAATGCCAATCCGAAGGGCGCCATCAGCATCGTGCTCAACGGTCTCAGCGGCAAGATCACCGTCAACAGCACCGGCTACGAGTCGGTGATGCCGGCCTTCGGTTCGCAGCTCGACGACGCCGAGGTCGCGCACGTGCTGACCTACGTGCTGAACAACTTCAACAACAAGGGCGGCAGCATCAGCCCGGCCGAGGTGAAGGCCGTGCGGGCGGGCAACAAGCCGAAGTGAACCCACACCGGGGGTGCCGCCCTGACGGGGCACCCCCGGTCATCCCGGCAACGAGGTACAACGAGCATGCCCGCACGAATCGCAGGCTGGCTGATGCTGCTGGCACTCGCGCCCGTCGCGATGGCGGCCGACTATGTCGCGATCCCCGGCGGCCATTTCGTCAGCGCGCTGGCGGTCGACAGCGCCGCAGCACGCATCGCGATCAAGCCATTCGCGATGCGTGTCGAGCCGGTGACCAACGCCGAGTATCTGCACTTCGTGCGCGCGTATCCCGACTGGCAGCGCGGTCAGGTGACGCCGCTGTTCGCCGGATCGCAGTATCTGGCGGCATGGCGCGATCCGCTGACACCCGGCCCCGACGCCAGACCCGACCAGCCGGTCACCGGCGTCAGCTGGTTTGCCGCGCGCGCGTTCTGCGCCGGCGAGCAGGCGCGACTCCCGAGCTGGTACGAGTGGGAGTACGTCGCGGCCGCCGACGCCAGCCGCCGCGATGCGCGCGGCGATCCGGCGCGCAATCAGCAGATCCTCGGCGCGATCCTGGCCAGCACCGGCCACCTGCCCGGCCGCATCGGCCAGCATCCCGCCAACGTCTTTGGTGTGCGCGATCTCAACCGCCTGCTGTGGGAATGGACCGGCGACTACGCCGCGATGTTTCCGAATGCGGATGCGCGCGTCGCCGGCGCCGGCCCGTCGCTGGCACTGTGCGGCGGCTCGGCACTGGCCTTCGCCGACAAGAGCCAGTTCGCGCTGATGATGCGGGTGGCTGCACTGACCGCACTGCAACCCGCCGATGCCGCCCCGCGCGTCGGCTTTCGCTGTGTTCGCGACCTGCCCGGAGCCTGATCATGCGTTCCTTTTGTGTCCTGTGGTTGCTGGCCTGCATCACGCTGGCGCCGCCCTTCGCCGCTGCCGCCACGCCTGCTGCAACGCTGCCGCAGGACTCGGCCTACCGGATACCGCCGCTGTTGCTGCGCGACCAGCAGGGCACCACCTTTGCGTTCGCCTCGCTGCGCGGCACGCCGCGGCTGGTCGGCATGTTCTACGGCTCCTGCCAGATGGTCTGTCCGCTGGAGATCGAAACGCTCAAGCGCATCGAGCAGACCCTGCACCGGCGCGGTGGTACGCCGGTCAGCGTGCTGCTGGTGAGCTTCGATCCCGCCCGCGATGACGTCGCCAGGCTGAAGCAGATGGCCGCCGAACACCACGTGCAGGCGCCGCTGTTCCGGCTGGCGCGACCGGAGCATGGCGACGAGGGCATGCTGGCCGGAGTGCTCGGCATCGCCTATCGGCCACTGCCCGACGGCAGCTTCAGCCACAACGTGGTAGTGGCACTGCTCGATGCCGACGGTCGCCTGCGCGCCACCACCGATGCCTCCGCAACCATCGACCCGGCGTTCGTGCAGGCGATCCTCGACCTGCAGGCAGCCCGCTGAACCCCTCCGGGCTCAGCGCGACAGCAGGCTCTGGCCCAGCTCGTGCAGGCCGTCCGGATCGAGCAGCCGCAGCTCGCGCCCTTCCAGCTCGATCAGACGCTGGGTGCGAAAACGGCTGAGCACGCGGCTCACGGTTTCAGCCGCCAGCCGCAGGTAGTTGGCGATGTCGCCGCGCGACATGCTCAGGTGGAACTGCCTGCCGGAAAAACCGCGCACCACATAGCGCTGTGCCAGGTCGGAGAGAAACGCCGCCATCCGCACATCGGCGCTGTGATCGCCCGCCAGCAGGCTGGCCATGCCCAGCTCCTTGCTCAGCAGCCGGAACAGGCGCTGCTGCACGGCCGGCATGCGCGCGGCCAGCGCGCTCATGGCGGGAAACGAGAAGCGGCAGAAATGCACCGTCTCCAGCGCGATCGCGTTGCACGGAAAGCGGTCCGGGTAGATCGCGTTGAGGCCGATCACCTCGCCGGGCAGGTAGAAGCCCAGCACCTGCTCGCGCCCGTCCTTGTCCACCACGCTGGTCTTCACGGTGCCGGTGCGCACCGCGAAAATCGCGCGGAACGGATCGCCGGTGCGAAAGATGTATTCGCCGCAGCGATACGGCCCCGCGTGCTCGACCAGGCAGTGCAGCTCGGCCTGTTCGTGCTGCTCGTAGCCGCCAGCGATGCACGCCTCGGAGAACGCGCAGGTGAGGCAGAAATGCGTCCCCACGCGCACATCCGCCAGCGGGCTGGACGGTTCGAGCCAGGGGGCCGACGGCTTGCTGGGAGGCATGCGGGAAAAGCCTTTGGTGAGCGCGTGCATTCAGATGGTGCGCGAATAGCGCGCCGGCGCCGCCTGCTGGTCCAGGTAGGCGTCGAAGCACATGGCGATATTGCGCAACAGCAGCCGGCCGCGCGAGCTCACCTGGATGCTGCGGTGGTCGATCGCCACCAGCCCGTCATCGGCCAGCGGCTGCAGCCGCCGGAGTTCGGCGGCAAAGTATTCCTCGAAGCGCAGCCGGTGCCGCATGCCGAACGCCAGCATGTCCAGCGCGCCGTGGCACATCAGCTCGCCGATCAGTTCGCGCCGGATCACGTCGTCGGCGTCCAGCGCCAGCCCGCGCACGATCGGCAGGCG
>JAJXTX010000265.1 GCA_021783385.1 Pseudomonadota bacterium | reverse complement strand
CGCAGCGCGCGGTACACGTCCACCGGGCGCGCGTTGAAGCCCACGCTGAGTCGCTGCGACGGCACCACCTGGAAGATGTCGCCGGCGCGGATGTATTCCTTCGCCTTCTCCACCATCGCCTCGAATTCGGGCCTGGTGAACGAGGATTTGAAATCGCTCTCGTCCAGCGCGATCGACTGCGTCATCTGCGGGTACGACGCGCCGCCCTGGCGCAGCCGGTAGACCAGCGCGTCGAGCCGCCGCTGCGCCGCGGCGTAGGCCTGCGGCTGCGCCGGGTCGGCGTGCACGATCAGGTACAGCCGGCCCTTGAGGTTGTCGAACACCGCCACCTCTTCGGCCAGCATCAGCAGCACGTCGGGCGTGCCCAGCTCGTCGGCGCGATCCCACTGCGCCAGCCGCGGCTCGATGTAGCCGATCGTCTCGAAGCCGAAATAGCCGACCAGCCCGCCGCTGAAAGCCGGCAGCTGCGGCAGTCGCGGCACGTCGTACTGCTGGCGCAGCTGCTCGATCTCGCCCAGCGGATCGTCCAGGTGGCGGCGCTCGGTCACCTCGCCGGCATCCTCCACTTCCAGCTCATGCCCGCGCAGCCGGTACACGCGCCTGGCCGGCAGGCCGATGATCGAATAGCGTCCCCAGGTGGCGCCGCCCTCGACCGATTCGAACAGGAAGGTGTACGGGCCGTCGGCCAGCTTCAGGTACACCGACAGCGGCGTGTCGAGGTCGGAAAACACCTCGCGCACCAGCGGTATGCGCGTGTGGCCCTGGGCTGCCAGCGCGTCGAATTCGTCTCGGGAGATCACTAGCGGGTCCGGCGATGGAAACTGGCTGCTGAAGATAGCAGGCCGCGGCGCCGGTGGTGCTGGCGCGGACACTGGCCGCGACGGAATGTGCCGGTGCGCGGCGGCGCGTGCGTCGGGATCACAGCCGCTGGCGCGGCATGCCGTGCAGCTGCAGGCTGAAGGCGACGCCGCTGCCATCGTCGAGGTTGCGCGCAGCCGCCGTGCCGCCGTGGCGTTCGGCCACCAGCCGCACCACGTACAGCCCGAGTCCCAGGTGCGGGGCGTCGCCGGGAGTGGCCTTGTCGCGCAGGCTGACCAGCGTGTCGAACAGCCGCCCGTGCATCGCCTCGGGCAGCAGCGGGCCCTGGTTGGCCAGCTCGATCTCGGCGCCGTCGGCGCGCGCGCGCAGGCTCAGGCGCAGCCAGCCGTGCTCGGGGGTGAACGACAGCGCGTTGTCGAGCAGCTTGTCCAGCGCCTGCGCCACCAGCTCGGGCGCGCAGTGCAGATACAGCGGCGCCTCCGGCAGCGCGCAGTCGAGCTGGCGGCTGCCGATCAGCGCCCGGTAGGCATCGGCGCAGCCGCGCACCACATCGCGCAGATCGACATCCTCGGGCTCGGCGGCGGTGATCGAACGCTCCATCCGGCTCGATTCGCTCATCGCCCGCACCAGCGCGCCCAGCCGTGCCACGCCGTCGCGGGCGCGCGCCAGGTACGGTTGTGCCTCGGCCGGCAGCGCCGCCCGCTGCTGCAGGGCGTGTTCGAGGTTGTCCAGCGACGACTTGACGATCGCCAGCGGCGTGTTGAGTTCGTGCGACAGCTTGGACGCCAGCGTGCGCAGGTAGTCGGTGTAGCCGCCGACCACCTCGAACAGCCGCTCGAAGCTGCGCGCCAGATCGCCGATCTCGTCCGCCGCGTCGGTCATCGGAAAACGGCCCTGCTCGAACAGGCCGTCCAGACGTCCATCGCTGAGCTGGGCGCGCTCGGCCGCGTTGCGCAGGCGCGCCAGCCGCAGGCTGAGCCGGGTGGCGAACGCCAGCAGGATGCCGCCGGCCACCAGCAATACGCCGAAGCTGGTCAGCAGCAGACCCAGCAGCGCACGGTTGGCCAGCAGCGGCACGGTGCGGCTGGCCTGCTCCAGCAGCAGCACGCCGTCGACGCGGCCAGCCTGCTCGATTGGCACCGCCGCGGTCAGCACCACGCTGCCGCGCTCCTCGCCGCTGCGCCAGACGCTCACCGGCCGGCCGGCGCGGGCCTGGGTGACCTCGCGGGTATCCAGCCGCGGCACGTCCTGCGCCCACAGGGCGGCATCCTCCAGCCGGGTCGCCAGCAGCGAGCGATAGATCAGCGAGGCGAACCAGCCCGGCTGACCGTCGGCGCCGGGTGCGGTGTTCAGGCGACCGCTGCGTGCCAGCAGCCAGCCGCGCGCCGACAGCACGCGCGCCTGCACGCGCTCCGGCGCGAGTTGGGCCAGCTCGGCCGAAAGCGTGGGCGAAAACGCGAGCAGCGGGCGCGTATCGGCCGCCAGCGGATCGCCGCCGGCGCTGGCGTCGTACGCGCCCACGCCGAGCGTGCGCAGCTGCAGGCTGCGCGGCAACCGCAGCTCGACGCGGTAGCCGCTGCCGTCCTCCTGCCACTGCGCGGTGAGCCGGTCGGGCAGGCCGGCGACGGCCGGATCGAGCGGACGCGCGATCAGCGGCCCCGGCGCCGCGCTGGCCAGCAGGTAGCGACGCTGGCCGGCGGCACTGCCCAGCGTCAGGATCAGGTGATCGGCCGCCAGCGCATCGGCGTCCTCGGCGTCGGCGCGCGTGCGGCGGGTGTCGGGCACCTCGGCGTACAGATAAAGCCAGTCGCTGTTCTGCGCCAGCAGCAGCTTGCCGCGCCCGTTCGGCGCCGCACCGAACGGCTGGCTCCATGGCGTCAGCGGGGCCCAGTCGTCGCCGTAGCCGTCCACCGTGATCGGGCTGGTAGCCTGCTGCACGTACCAGCCGCTGGCGTCGCCCGGGCGCACCGCGCCGGTCACCACCAGGCTGCGTGCCACCGCCCGCGCCGACGCCAGCAGCGCCTGCGCCTGGCCTTCGCGCAGCAGCGTTTCCATCTGCCGCACATACAGCCAGCCAGCGACCGGCAGCGCCAGCGTGCACAGCGCGACCAGCAGCAGTTTCTGACGCAGGCTCATCGGGCGGCGGGCGGCAGGCTCACGGCGGCGGCCTACCTGCTGCGGGCGGACGGCGCGACGGCCGCTGACGCCGCGTAGTGCGCATAGCGCGAGCCCACCACCACCCGCATGAAGTCATCCAGCAGCGCACGCTGCGCGGGGTCGCCATCGTCGAAGCTGATCGACCAGCTCAGGCGGATGCCGCTGGCGTGACCGGGATCGCAGAACACCACGACGTCGTCGACGTGATCAGTGCCCTGATAGACCGTGGCCGCACAGGGCATGGCCGGGTTGTGCACGGTGATGGCGGTCACCTTCGCCGCCGGGTCAGCCTGCCGGTAATGCTTGCGGTCGGCCTGCACTTCCGCCGCCAGCGTGGGCAACTTGCGCGGCCACACGTTGAGCACCATCACCCGCTGCGGCTTGCCCGTCCACTCGCCCTGATACAGCACCGCGTTGACGCCGATCGCCTGCGCGTAGGTGCAGCAGTCGCGCGTCCAGCCCGGCGGCGAGGCCACGTCGATCGCCCAGGCGGGCGCCGCGCCGTCACGTGCGCCGTGGGCCAGCAGATTGCCGGCTGCCATCGCCTGCGCGGCGCCGGCACACAGGCACAGCGCCAGCAGCAGCATCACGCGGCTCACGGCTTCCACCGGTAGCCGACGCCATGCACGGTCTCGATCGCGTCGAACTCCGGTGCCACCGCGACGAATTTCTTGCGGATGCGCTTGATGTGCGAGGTGATGGTGGCGTCATCGACCACCAGTTCCGCCTCGCGCATCAGCTGGTCGCGGTTCTTCACGTGGCCGGGGAAGCGGATCAGCGTGTGCACCATCCAGAATTCGGTGACGGTGAGCGGCACTTCGGCGCCGTTCCAGCTGATCCGCATGCGCTCGGATTCCATCTTGAGCGGGCCGTGCTCGATCACCGTCTCGCTGGACGCCGGCGCCTTCAGCGACTCGATGCG
>JAJXTX010000264.1 GCA_021783385.1 Pseudomonadota bacterium | reverse complement strand
TGATTGTTGGGTGGAAACCTGCCGGTATTCGAGACGAAATCCCACACGGCAGCCTTGGCTCCGCTGGACAGCACCATCCCTTCGGAGACCTGGGCGCGGACCAGATAGTCCTGATACGCCGGGATGGCGATGGCCGCCAGGATGGCGATGATCGCCACGACGATCATCAATTCGATCAAGGTAAAACCGGCGGATGAGCGCAGGCGTGACATGGTGGATTTCCCCTGGGGTAAGCCACGCTTTTCAAGCACGTTGCATACCAGTAGCGGAAGCCCTCCAGGTTCGCCGGTCGGCACGGTTGCGAAATGAGATAAGCGTCACCGAACCTTCCCGGTCACTGAAGTGGTTCCGCGTCAGGCGGCGAGTCCGGCCTGCGCGCGATGATCAGCCGATCCGCGCGCATTTCCACACGTGGCTCCGCTGCATGAGCGGGTCCGTGGAGGCCTCGACGCGAATGCGCGGGCCATGCTCATGCAGAAGGGGTAGCCAGACAGGCGCGCGTCGAATGTGGCCGGGCTTGCTCACAGCCACTTCGAGCGCTTGAGCAGCACGTAGATGCCGCCGACCACGCCCGCCATCACCGCGATCATCACCGGGTAGGCCCATGGCTGGCTGAGTTCGGGCATGTGGGTGAAGTTCATGCCGTACCAGCTGGTGAGCAGGGTGGGTGCGGCGAGCATGGCGGCCCAGCCGGCGAGTTTTTTCATCACCTCGTTCTGGCCGAAGGTGACCAGCGAGAGATTGACGTTGATCGCGGCGGTGAGCATCTCGCGCATCGCGCTGATCGATTCGTTGACGCGGAACACGTGGTCGTGCACGTCGCGGAAATACGGGCGCAGCACGTCGGGGATCAGCTGCTGATGCAGCCGCTCCAGCTGGCTGATGATGTCCTGCAGCGGCGCCACCGCCAGGCGCAGTGTCAGCAGGTCGCGCTGCATGTCGTACAGGCGATGCACCGTGCTGCGCTTGAAGGTTTCGGCGAAGATGTCCTGCTCCAGCTGCTGCAGCTCTTCGCGGAAGTCACGCACGATGGGCAGCAGGTTGTCGACGATGAAATCGAGCACGCCGTACAGCGCATAGCTGGGTCCGAGCGCCAGCAGGTTCGGCGTGTGTTCGCAGCTGCGCCGCGCCGGTGCGTAGGACAGCGAGGCGCCGTGGCGCACGCTGACCAGGTAGCGCTCGCCGAGGAAGATGTGTGTCTCGCCGAAGGCCAGCTGGCTGTCGACCAGCTGCGCGGTCTGCACGACCAGGAACAGCGAGTCGCCGTAGGCTTCCAGCTTGGTGCGCTGGTGCGCGTTATGGGCGTCCTCGATCGCCAGATCGTGCAGGCCGAACTCTTCCTGCAGCTTCAGCAGCAGCGGCTCGTCGGGTTCATGCAGCCCGACCCAGACGAAGGTGTCCGGCTGCGCCAGCACGTCGCTGATCGCATCGAGGCTGATCTCGCCCATGCGGCTGCCGTCGCGCCTGTAGGCGATGCAATTGACCACCATGGGCTGAATGACAGCCTGTGAGGCAGGACAGATGTCGGGGTTGGACATGCTTGCATGATGCCGGTGGGTGGCAATCTCGGCAATGCTGCCCGCCTCGTCGATGCCGCTGCGGCTGAGCGTGTTGCCTCGCTGCTTGCATCAGCCGGGCCTGAATCCTCTTTGCCCATGTGTATGATCCAAACCTTCAGGAACATCTGGTCAGAGGCTTCATCAGGGCATGGGCGACAGAGACTATCGATTGGGTTACCGCAGCGATATCGAAGGGTTGCGCGCTGTTGCCATTCTGCTCGTGGTCGCGGTGCATGCCGGGGTGCCGTGGCTCGGCGGTGGATTCGTCGGCGTGGACGTATTTTTTGTGTTGTCCGGTTTTCTCATCACGGGTCTGTTGACCAGGGAAATCGCAACCACTGGACGACTTCGCCTTGCGGACTTCTACGTCCGGCGGCTGCGTCGTCTGCTGCCTGCGCTGATCGTGATGTTGGTGGCGATATGCGGGGCAGCGGCGTTGCTGCTGGCACCAGCCGAACAGCGCGGGCAGGCATCGGCCGCCGCGATGGCTGCGGTCTGGCTCAGCAACCTGCACTTCGCACTTGCGCCGCAGAACTATTTTGCAGCAGGCACCGATACAAATCTGTTCCTGCATACCTGGTCGCTGGGAGTGGAGGAGCAGTTCTATCTGGTGTGGCCGGCCCTGTTGGTCTGGCTGCTTGGGCGCGGTGGCTCTGCGGGCACGCGGCGACTCAAGATAGGCATGTTCGTCGTCATCGGTGCCAGCCTGCTCGCCTGTGTGATATTGACGTACAAGCTGCCGCAGCTTGCGTTTTACATGATGCCATTGCGCGCCTGGCAGTTTGCGACCGGTGCCTTGGTCTGGCTGTATTTCAGTATGCCCGGACCGGTCTCCGGCCACCCGCCATCGTCGCCGACGACGTGTGCCAGAGCGAACCGCTGGCTTGGCGGACTCGGCTTGGCGCTGATCATTGGATCCGCGATTTTCCTCAACGGCAACATGCCCTACCCGGGTGCATGGGCTTTGTTGCCCACCGTTGGTGCCGCGTGCTTCATCGCGGCTGGCAGCCAGAGAGAATTGGCGGGCGTCTCGGCATGGTTGTCCTGGAGACCGATGCAGGCGATAGGTCGAATCTCCTACTCGTGGTACCTGTGGCACTGGCCTGTGCTGCTGCTGGGACACGCATTGAGCGGCTCGGACCGTCCGCAGTGGCGTGTGTTGTGGGTGTTGATGTCCTTGTTGCTGGCCGTCGTCTCCTATCGGTACGTCGAATCTCCGATCCGTCACCAACAGAAATGGTTGGTGCGCCCGGTCGCGGCAATTCTGGGTGCATTGGCCATCATGGTCGCAATCAACGCAGGGTGCATACGCTGGTACAACCATGCCATAGCGCGAATGCAGAGTCCGGCATTTCAGCGTTACGCTCTGGCCCACACCGATGCGCCGGTCATCTATGCGATGGGTTGCGACGATTGGTATCACAGCGACGTGGTGCGTCCGTGCAGCTTTGGGCCGGCCAATGCGGTGCACACGGCAGTACTCATGGGCGACAGTCACGCGGGGCAGTGGTTTCCTGCAGTGGCCGAAGCGTTTGATCGTCCGGGCTGGCGATTGCTAGTCCTGACCAAATCATCCTGTCCGATGGTGGACGAGCCTGTTTTCTATGCGCGGATAGGCCGTGAGTACACCGAATGTTCGACATGGCGCGACCGCGCACTGCAGCAGATCGCGAAGCTGAAGCCCGAGGTGGTGGTGTTGGGCACCGCCGATGCCAACGGATTTACTCGGAAGCAATGGATGGCGGGTACGGCGAAGGTGCTCCATGTGCTGAGCCAGAGCGCTGGCCATGTCTACGTATTGCGCGACACGCCCCAGCTTCCGTTCGATGGTCCTGACTGTCTGGCCGAACATGTTGGTCGCCCCGCATGGCTGGGCTTGCAGCATGCCTGCAGCGCCGTATCCCATGACAGGCATGCCAGCGATATTTATGAATGGCTGAGTCAGGCGGCAGGCAGATTCAAAAATGTCAGCATGCTCGACATGAATGCACAGATATGCCCCGACGGGACGTGCTCGGCGGAGCTGCATGGGCTGGTCGTGTTTCGCGATTCGCAACACATGACGGCGAGTTTCGCCGCTTCGCTGGGAACCGCGTTGAGGAGCCGGCTTGCCGGCGCGGATAGTGCCCCGTCGGGTTCAGGCGGCGCCGAGGTCACGCCATCATCCAGTCCGATGTTGACGCGCTGACAAGCGTTGCAGCGAATTAGCTGCGGGCTGGCTGCGCAGGCTCCATGCCAGCGCGAGCCAGCACGGCAGCGCGAACAGCAGCCAGGGCTGGTTCTGCTGCACGGTACCGGGCAGCAGGTGCAGCAGCACGGCAACCAGCGCAGCCAGCAGCTGCAGCAGGATCACGCCA
>JAJXTX010000263.1 GCA_021783385.1 Pseudomonadota bacterium | reverse complement strand
CCGCGATGCGCCGACCGGTGACCCGGTTCAGCGTCCGATGAACCAGGGAATCGCGGCCAGCGCCAGGCCCACCAGCACCACCAGCACGTTGTTGGAAATGAAGTAGGGAAACACCATCAGCAGCAGCCCGCAGACCAGCGGCATCACGGCGCCCTGCTTCTTGCCGTAGAGGAAGTAGCCAAAGCCCAGCGAGCCGAACAGCATGCCCCAGAGCAGCGACGACATACTGAAATTCAAGGCGGATGCACCGGTGCAGTGATGTCAAGGCGACCCGCCGCGCGGGGCTGTGGCGAGTATGCCGCACGCGCCGGGCCGCTCGCCAGCGCGGCGGCCGCCGGCCGTTTCAACCCGCGCTGGCGCGGGTGGCCACCGGCAGCGCGTCGTCGTCCGGCTCGCGCACGCGCAGCGTGCACAGGCCGGCCGCGAGCAGGCTGGCGCCGCCCAGTCCCAGCGCCCAGATCGGCTGGCCGTGGAAGAACAGGCGCAGCAGCAGGCCCAGCACGCTGGCGGCCAGCAGCTGCGGAATCACGATGAAGAAATTGAAGATGCCCATGTACACGCCCATCTTCGCCGCCGGCAGGTTGTCCGACAGCATCGCGTAGGGCAGCGACAGGATCGAGGCCCACGCAAAGCCCACGCCGATCATCGAGGCCAGCAGCCAGTGCGGGTCGCGGATGACCAGGAACGACAGCAGCCCGGCACCGCCCAGCCACAGGTTGATCAGGTGGCTCCAGCGCAGGCCGAGCCGGCGCACCAGCAGCGGGATCACCATCGCCGCCAGCGCGGCAAAGCCGTTGTACGCGCCGAACAGCATGCCGACCCAGTTGGCGCCCTCGTTGTACGCGGCCGAGGCGGTATCGCTGCTGCCGTACAGCACCTGGGTCACCGCCGGCGTGGTGTAGATCCACATCGCGAACAGCGCGAACCACGAGAAGAACTGCACCCAGGCCAGCCGGCGCATCGCCGGTGGCATGTCGTGCAAGTCGGCGAGTACCTGCGCGGCCATGCCGCGGCTGCGGGTCTGCGACAGCCACAGCTGTGCAGCGCCGTAGGCCGTGGCCAGGCTTGCCAGCAGATAGAGCTCATGCGCCAGCACCCAGTACCAGATCGCCGCGGCGCCGAGCGCGCCGGCCAGCAACCAGGCGAACCCGGCGCCGGGTTTCACTGCGGTCGACGCCGGTGCCACGGAGGCCGGATGTGCGTCGTCAAAACCTTCCAGTTGCTGCGGCGGATACTCGCGCGTGGTCAGCACGGTCCACAGCATCGCACCCAGCAGCGTGGCGCCGCCCGCGTAGAAGGCGAACTTCACCGTGTCGGGCACCTCGCCCGGCGCGGCCGTATTGGCCACGCCCCAGTGCGCCAGCAGGTACGGAAGGAACGAGGCCACCACCGCGCCCACGCCGATGAACACGCTCTGCATCGAGTAGCCCAGCGGGCGCTGCGACGGCGGCAGCTGGTCACCCACGAAGGCGCGGAACGGCTCCATCGATACATTGAACGACGCGTCCATGATCCACAGCAGCCCCGCCGCCACCCAAAGCGCGGGGGCATTGGGCATCGCCAGCAGCGCCAGCGTGGCCAGCACCGCGCCACCAAAGAAGTAAGGCCGGCGACGGCCGAAGCGGTTCCAGGTGCGATCGGAGTAATGGCCGATGATCGGCTGCACGATCAGGCCGGTGAGCGGCGCGGCGATCCACAGCGCGGGGATGTCGTTGACGTTCGCGCCCAGCGTCTGGAAGATCCGGCTGACGTTCGCGTTCTGCAGCGCGAAGCCGAACTGGATGCCGAGAAAGCCGAAGCACATGTTCCAGATCTGCCAGAACGACAGCTCGGGTTTTCTGCTCATGGTGTGGGTGTTCCCTGGGTCAGCGGCGCGATCAGCAGATCGCCGACGTCGGCCTGATTGAGTGGGCCATCGCTGCCGCCCTGGCCGCCGGTGTAGTGCGCGAAGTGGCGCAGGTAGCTCATGTTGAAACCGTCGTCGAGCGCGAAGTGGCAGGCCGCGCCGGCACGCGCCGCGAAGCTGGCGTAAGTGGATGGCTGCACGCCCACGCTGTGCGGCATCACGATCGGCACGCGCTGCGGTTCGCTGCCGTCACAGCGGATCGCGAGCAGCTTCACCGCCGCGGTGATGCCGGTGTTGATCGGGCCGTGATCGTTGCGGTAGTCCAGCGTCACGCGGTAGCGGCTGGTGGATGGCGCGGTCCAGCTGCGCGGCCAGTCGCCACTGACTTTCACCACCGCACCCGCGCAGCGGTCGGGGCTGTGCAGGGATTCGAGCCCGTTCGCGCCGACCCGCGTGGCGCTGACGCAGGTGAGCGCGTCAGTGCGCGGCAGCGAACCGCTGCCGTCGATGACCTGCGCGCGCCGACCGTTCACGTACAGCTGCAGCCTGCCGTCGCCGGTGACCGCCCAACGCTTGCCAGCAGCCGTGAGCGTGGGCGCGGGCGGCGCCACGGGCGCGTACAGCGGCGCATCGGTGCGCAACGGCGCGTCGGGCACCTGCACGCCCTTGAGCCTCACCACGGTATCGCTGCCTTGCGTGCTTACCTGATCGGCAACCAGCAGATTGCCGGCGTACTTCCCGGGCAGCTGCAGCGTGATGCGGCGGCCGGGCAGATTCAGCGTGATGGCGTGGCGTGCGCCGAACAGCATCGGCAGCAGCGACACCGGCAGCTTCGGCTCGACCCTGCCGTTTTCGGTGAGGCCGAACACGCCCTCGCTGACGATATCCAGATACGCCGCCACCGACCACAGCTGGCGCGGCGAGTTGACCACCGGGCCGCTCAGCTTGCCCTCGTCCACATGCTGGCCCTGGGTCAGCAGCTCGTAGTTCTCCAGATTGGAGCCGTACAGCGCGGCACCGCGCATCACCGAGCGGATCTCGTGCGCGATGCGTGCCGGATCGTTCACCGTGCGCGCGGCGCGCAGCGCGTAGGCGCTGACGAACGGCCAGATCGCGCGGTTGTGGTAGATCGGCTGGTCGACACGCTCGGGCCACATCACCGGGCTGCCGGCCGGCCAGGTCGGATAGTTCGCCAGCGCTTGCCGCGCGCGCGCGCCGTCGGCCACGCCGCTGGTGATCGCCAGCGCGATGCCGAGCAGGTCGTAGGTGTCGTACGGCGTGCCGTCGCCGCCGATATAGCTCATGTACATGCCGCGATCGGCGCGCCAGAAATGCGTGTTGATCGCCGCCTTCAGCGCGGCGGCCTGGGCGCGGTAAGCGGCGGCGGCTTTTGCATCGCGGTGGCTGTCGGCCAGCGTGGCGGCCAGCTGCAGCGCCTGATAGTGCAGCACGTTGGTGGACAGCGCATACGACTGCGCGATGAAGGTGACGTTGTCAGCCGTCCACGCCGGATAGCTCTGCTCGCGCCAGTCCATGAACGAGGTCTCGCCCCGATACAGCCCGAACGTGGCGTCGAACGCATACTGCCGGTCCTGCGCCAGCGTGTCCTGCAGCGCCGGCCACACGCGGTCGGCGAACGCCGGGTCGCCGAGCAGATGCTGCGCGCCGAGAAACCACACGATGCGATCGGTGCTGATCGGCCAGCTGCCGCCCGAGCCGGTGTCCTGCATGGCATACCGTCCCTGCGGAACGGAAGGCACGCGCACGCCGGACAGCTTGAACAGCAGCCCGTTGCGCGCACGCGTCGGGTCGAAGCGCCACAGGCCCAGGTCGATCGAGTAGGACAGGTCGCGCGTCCACACGTAGGGCCACTTCAGCCCGGTCTCGAAGCAGTGGCAGGGAATCGGCTGGCCGTGATCGAACGCGCCGTCGCGGATCGCCGTCACCGAATCGAGCTGCAGGTCGTCCTGCGCCATCGCATACAGCCCGTTGAACAGCGGGCTGGCGGTGTCGACCTGCAGCGGCTGCGCGGCAATCACGCGCTGCCCGAATGGCCACGCCAGCGTGTAGCTGTCGT
>JAJXTX010000262.1 GCA_021783385.1 Pseudomonadota bacterium | reverse complement strand
CTGCGCGCGGTGCGCTCCAGCGCCTGCACGTCCTTGGGAAAGCACGAGCCGCCGTAGCCGGCGCCCGGATAGATGAAGTGGTAACCGATGCGCGGATCCGCCCCGATACCTTGACGCACCAGTTCCACGTCGGCGCCGACCCGCTCGGCAATGTTCGCGATCTCGTTCATGAAGCTGATCTTGGTCGCCAGCATCGCGTTGGCGGCGTACTTGGTGAGTTCAGCGGAACGCTCGTCCATCACCACCATGCGTTCGTGATTGCGGTTGAACGGCGCGTATAGTTTGCGCAGCACCGCCACGGCGCGTTCACTGGAACTGCCCACGATGATGCGGTCGGGACGCAGGCAGTCCTCCACCGCCGCGCCCTCCTTCAGAAACTCCGGATTGGACACCACGTCGAACTCGACGCGGGCCGCGCGAGCATCCAGCGCCGCGGCGATGGCCTCACGCACCCGGTCGGCGGTGCCCACCGGCACGGTCGACTTGTTCACCACCACCACGTAGCGGTTCAGATGCCGGCCGATCGTGCGGGCCACGGCGAGCACGTACTGCAGGTCGGCGCTGCCGTCCTCGTCCGGCGGGGTGCCGACCGCAATGAAGATCACTTCGGCATGCGCGATCGCCGGCGCGGCCTCGGTGGTGAAATCCAGCTGCCCGCTGGCGTGGTTGCGGCGCACAATCGACTCCAGCGCCGGCTCGTAGATAGGGATCTCGCCACGCTTCAGGCGGGCAACCTTGGACGCATCGACATCCACGCACACCACCTGGTTGCCCATTTCCGCCAGGCAGGCCCCGGTGACCAGGCCAACATAACCGGTGCCGAACAGGGTGACTTTCATGATCGCAGTACCGATTCCTTCACGCGATGGCCGCCTAGTGTAACCGTGCGCGGTTGCGCCACCGCCGGCAAAACGCAAAAGACGAAGGGCGCGAATCGCTTCGCGCCCTTCGTGAATATCACCGCCGTGGGGCGGCGTGGCGGGTTCAGCCCTGGGGTGAACCGGCACCCGGGGCCGCACCGGCCGGCGTCGGACCGGTCTTGAGCAGGGTGACGTCGAAGATCAGCGTGGCATTCGGCGGCATCGGCGGCTGCGGCTCGGCGCCGTAGGCCAGCGAAGCCGGGATGAAGAACTTGTAATGACCACCGACCTGCATCAGCTGCAGACCCTCGCGAAAACCGGGGATCACGCCGGCGAGCGGGATCGAGGCCGGACCCGGCGGGTTATGCTTGGCCGAGGCGTCGAACACCTGGCCATTCACAAACATGCCGGTGTAGTCGATCTGCACAGTGTCGTTCGGGCCCGGACGCGCGCCGGTGCCCTGGGTGATCACCTGATACTGCAGGCCCGACGCGGTGGTCTTCACGCCCGGAGCGTTCTTGTTCTTGGCCAGAAAGGCCTCGCCCTCGGCCTTGTTCTTGGCGCCCAGCTTGATCATCTCGGCCTTGTACTTGGCCTGGATCTTGGCCATGAACGCATCGTGCACCTGCTTGGCTTCGGCATCGGTCATGGTCGGCTTCTGGTTGGACATGGCGGCCTGCACGGCGCGGCCCACGGCAGCAGCATCGAGCTCATCGCGCATGATCGGCGGCACCTGCTCGCCCAGCTGATAGCCGATGACGTAGCTGGCCTTGGCCTTGTCGACCGTGCCGGCGGCAGCAGCGGTCTTGGCAGGCTGAGCGTTCACGCCCGCGGTCATGCCCAGCGCAACGGCCAGCGCAACCGCCGTGAGCGTGGGACGCAGAAAATGCTTCATTCGAAACTCCCTCGTTTATGGATATGCCGGCGTTGCCGTCCGGGGCCTCCCCTATGGAGGCAGCCCGCGCATTGTGCGGTGCTTGTCCGGTCTTGGCAACGATACACGGCTCCGACCGTCATTCAGCATAAAGGTTCACGGCGAGCACCGATTTCTGCAGAATCGATCCATTCTGCGCGGGGGAATCAGCCGGCGCCTGCGTCAGGCCGATCCGGCTTGCTCTGCAGCGTCTCCTTGAGCGCCGCCTGAAGGCGCGCATGTATCTGCACCAGCGCGCGCCACAGCACAACTGCCAGCACCACGCACAGCAGCGCCAGCGACAGGGCGATGCCCAGCGGCGGCAGGATGGTCGAACCCAGCGCGCTGACCAGCAGCGTCAGCGCCAACAGAGTCGCCAGCGGAATCACCCGCGCCAGCACGTTGCGGATGGCCCGCGTGTAGGAGCCGGCCAGGCGTTCGCTGATGCCGAGCTCCGCCAGCAGCATGCCGAGAGCCTCCGACTTGCGGTAGACCGCGATCAGCATCGGCAGCGACAGGAACATCGCGCCGGCCCAGATCAGCGTATGCCGCAGGTCACGACCGATGCCCAGGGTGGAAAACCAGCCCCAGCTGTGGGCATTCACATACGCACCGATCACGAACAGGGTAATCACCAACAGCACGTTGATCGCGATGTGCCATAGCAGTCGGCGCAGCAGCGCGGCGAGCGCGGCGTTTTCGCTGACCGGCTTGAGGTTTTCCAGCCAGCCGCTGTAGCTCGTCGCAAGCAGCCGCAGCGAGGTGGGCATCACCCGGCGCAGCCCGTCGGCCACGCCATCGGCCGAGCGCGACAGATACGGTGAGACCGCCATGCACAGCACCGATACCGCCACCGCCACCGGATAGATCGCCGCGCTGATAGTGCCCAGCGACAGCCCGAGGGTGGCGATCACGAATGAGAATTCGCCGATCTGCGCCATGCCCAGACCCGAACGCAATGCGGTGCGCGCATCGTGGCCCACGATGAAAAGGCCCAGGCTGCAGGCGAGCGTCTTGCCGACCATCACCACCGCCGCCAGCAGCAGCGCCGGCAGCGCGTACTGCAGCAGCATGGCCGGATCGATCTTCAGCCCGATCGCGACGAAAAACAGCGCCGCGAACATGTCGCGCAGCGGCTCCACCAGCTGCAGCACACGATTCACGCTGCGCGACTCAGCCACCACCGCGCCCGCGAGGAAGGCTCCCAACGCCACGCTGAAACCCATCCACACCGCCAGCAGACTGGCTCCGAAGCACACACCGAGCACGCTGACCAGCAAGGTTTCGTCGCGGCCGAACGCGGCCACGTAATCGACCAACCGGGGCAGCAGCAGCAGGCCAAGAATCATCCCGACCACGATGAACAGCCCCAGGTGGCCGATCAGCGCAAACGCCGCCTGCGCCTGCACCGAGCCACTGATTGCCACCGCCGTGAGCAGGGTGAGCATCACGATGGTGAGCATGTCCTCGACCACCAGCAGGCCCACCACCAGCCGCGCGAACGGCTGCTCCCGCTGCCCGTTCTCCGCCAGCGTGCGGGTGGCGACCATGGTCGAGGACAGCGCGATGATCGCCCCCAGGAACAGCGCATCCTTCCCTTTCCAGCCCAGCCAGCCGCCGATGCCCACCCCGATCCACAGCATCAGGCCGACTTCGGCCACCGCCACCAGCAGCACGCCGACACCCACCTCGCGCAGTTTGCGCAGGCTGAACTCCAGCCCCAGCGTGAACATCAGCAGCACCACGCCGAGGTTGGAAATGTCGTCAATCGCACGCGGATCAGCCACCAGCATGCCGGGGGTATGCGGGCCGATCAGCACGCCCGCCAGGATGTAACCCAGCAGCACCGGCTGGCGCAGGCGCTGAAACACGATCGTGGTGGCGCCGGCCACCAGCATCACCAGGGCCAGGTCGCGGATGAAGCCGATGTCGTGCATGCCCGCCTCTCGCAACTCGCATCGAGGTCAGCTTAAACGAAGCGCTGCGCTTGCCATTCCCCCAGCGCGAAAACGCGCGCAGGCCGGCGTCGCGACAATCATCGCCGCTGAAAAAAAGCTTGACGGATATCGCGCTCAGACCTATTCTTTCGGGCTTCCAGCGGCGGGGCCATAGCTCAGCTGGGAGAGCGCCTGCATGGCATGCAGGAGGTCGGCGGTTCGATCCCGCCTGG
>JAJXTX010000030.1 GCA_021783385.1 Pseudomonadota bacterium | reverse complement strand
CAGCCCGAGTGCAGCCACGCCCTGTTCCAGTCGGGCCTGCAAGACGTCGCGCGCGCTCATGACGATTCCTGTGGGTGATTGGTCCGGCAGTATCCGGGCCGGGCCTCGGCGATGCCAGCGGCGGGTGATCGGGTAGGGCGCCGGGTTACCCCGGCCGCCCCCCCACACCACCGTACGTGCGGTTCCGCATACGGCGGTTCCTGTCGATCTCCATGTTCACACGAACACAGTGACCTTGAGCTTGTTTCGTTCGATGTGTCGCCTGTCGTCTTTCGAACACCTCGATCACCTTCCGGGATGCCGTCCCTTTCAGTCTTGATCGCAGGCCCTCATCGTCCGTGAGGCTTCTGTTCTAAACGCGCAGAGATCACTCCTGACTTGCCACTCGTGACAGGTTCTGCCCTTCATCGCTCCGGTTCCAGCGACTACTACGGCGTCTGCTGACTTCTGTGGACCCATCAAACCACCTTGCAGTGATCCTAGCCGTGCGGCGAGTACACAGATCTCCCAGGGTAAGACGCGTGACTTTCATGCTTATGCCCGTCGGATCTACGTCGTAGCGTTCCGTGCAAGTTTTGGGCTTTGGCCATTTTGGCTGCCTCACCCCGCTACGCCGCCTCTATCCGCTTCCTGTTCGTCGAGCCAGCACTTTGCCTGCAGCTTCCTTCAGGCGCCCCCTCGCGGAGGTTTCCCTTGCTGTTCGGCTATACCTTTCCCCTTGCCGGGCAGGTTCCGGACTTTCACCGGTTAGTCGCTTCTCTCGCCACCACAGCGAGTCAAACAGCGCCAGTCACGGCGCTACGCGCCATGCCTGGCGCACCAAAAAAAAACCCGCCGCAGCGGGTCGCAAGGTGGTTACATCCCCTGTGCGCCGGCGCTCTCGGGCACCCTGGCGCGATCCGGCTCAGGCCGCGTCGAGCTCGACCCGGGTCACCATCATGCCGCGTTCGCGCAGCGCGCTGTTCAAGGTCTGCTTCAGGCGTATGCCGAGATCGTGGCGATCGACATGATCGACTTCCACCGCGCCGCGCAGCGCATCGCGCGCACCGCACCGGATCAGCTGATCGACCTGTCCGAATACCACGTCAGCACGCTCCGGCTCCAGCACCTGCCAGTACACCGTGCCGCGCACGTCGTGCGCGTCGGGCAGCGGCTCCTCGAAGCGCAGCGTCTGACCGCCCAACTGGATCCTGTTGGCTACCCGCTCCAGCCCCGGCAGCACCATGTGCAGCCCCGGCTGCAGCAGTCGGGCCGGCTTGCCGCGCCGGTGCAGGCTGTACACCTGGCCCGCCGGCACGTGCCGGATTGCACTGGCAAGCAGCGCGCTTGAAACGATGATGCAGAGGACTAACGAGGTCAACATGGCTGGCAGATCAGGTACTTGAGAATGGTTTCTTCAACCAAAGCAGGAGGTAGAGCATAGCGCCACTCCTGTCAGTGAATATTAACGCGCATTTAACGGACAAATAATTCTTTGTGGAGTTTCCGGCGCTCGATCTTACGGCGATCGTTTTTGGATTCAGATAACCGGGTCACAGCGCGGTTGGTGGCACGCCAGGCTGGAGGATGTTTGCTGCGCAGCATCAGGCCGTGGCGCACGGCCCTGCCGCGCACGCGCCGGGCGCCGTGCAAAAACCTTCTGCATTGCAACAAATGGCTGTTTTGCAAATGCTTTACAAGTTCCCATGAAAACGATTACGTTCGCATCGCAGAAGGGCTCACGTGCGGGAAACACGACCCAACATGACGGCAACCAGCGGCAAGGCAGCAACCATCAAAGACGTGGCTCGCGAGGCCAGGGTCTCGGTGGCCTCCGTCTCGCGTTCGCTCAACGGCAACGGCGGCGTCACCGCCGAGACCGCCCTGCGCATCCGCGCCGCCGCCGATCGCCTGCACTACGTGCCGCACGCCGCCGCGCGCATGCTGATCACCCGCCGCAGCAACACCATCGGCGCGCTGTTGCCCGACCTGTACGGCGAGTTTTTCTCCGAGCTGATCCGCGGCATCGACCTGGCCGCGCGCGCGCGCGGGCTGCACCTGCTGGTCTCCAGCTCGCACGACAGCGCCGAGGATGCGGCCGCGGCGCTGCGCGCGATGCAGGGTCGGGTCGATGGCATGCTGATTCTGTCCGCGCATGTGGATGCGGCGTTCCTGCAGACGAACCTGCCCAAGTCGCTGCCCGCCGTGCTGCTCAACAGCGCAGTCACCAGCCCGGGCTATGCGGTGCTCAATGTCGACAATTACGCCGGCGCCTACGCAATGGTGCAGCATCTGCTCGGCGCAGGCCATGCGAGCGTGGCGCTGATCGCCGGCCCCATCGGCAACTTCGATGCGCAGCAGCGCGACAAGGGCTACCGCGCGGCGATGGCAAAGCACGCGCCGCACGCGCCGATCACCGTGCTGGCCGGCGATTTCAGCGAGGAGTCGGGCTACCGCGCCGGCCGCGAACTGCTGGCGCTGCGGCCACGGCCGCGCGCGGTGTTCGCCGCCAACGACATGATGGCGGTGGGCTGCCTGGCCGCTTTCAAGGAGGCTGGCGTGCGCGTGCCACAGGACATCGCGCTGGCCGGTTTCGACGATATCCCGATCACCCGATATGTCATGCCGCCGCTGAGTACGGTGCGCGTGAGCATCGCCGAACTCGGCCGCAGTGCGCTTGAACGGCTGGCCGCACTGCTCGAAAAAACCGAACCGCTGCCGGCCCATGCCGACACGCTGGGCTGCGAGATCGTGATCCGCGAAAGCTGCGGCGCCAGCCTCATTGCCACATCCAACCAAAACATTCTCAGCACGTCACATCCGTAGATCTTCCCCGGGGAGGGGTAACATGAAAACGTCACTGCACTTCAAAAAGAAATTGCTGGCCAGCCTGATCACCGCATCGGTGGCCGCGATTGCGGTCGCGCCCACCGTTTCATGGGCACAAACTGCAAACGCCACCTTGCGTGGCAGGGCGCCTGCCGGCGCCGTCATCACCGCCAGGGAGGTCGCCACCGGCGCCGTGCGCCGTACCAAGGCGGACAGCGACGGCAGCTACGCCTTGGTCGGCCTGTCGCCAGGCACATACAAGATCGATGCTGGCCCCGGCACAGAACATACCGTGACGCTGAGCGTTGCATCCACGGCAAGTCTCGACTTGACGGCCGCGCCTTCGGCCACCAACGCCACCACGCTGGGTGGCGTCACCGTCAATGCCACGACCCTGGTCGGCGTGAACACCTCGCAGGTGGGCAACGTGGTCTCGCTGCACCAGATCAACACCACGCCGCAGCTGACGCGCAACTTCCTCGAGTTCGCCGACACCGTGCCGGGCATGGTGTTCGTGAACAACGGCGGCAAGACCTCGATCCAGAGCGGCGCCCAGCCGAGCAGCAACATCAACGTCTACATCGACGGCGTCGGCCAGAAAAACTACGTTCATGGCGGCGGCCTGAGTGGCCAGGCTGGCCCGAATCACGACGGCGACTTCGGCAATCCGTTCCCGCAGTTGGCGATCGGGCAATACCGCGTCATCACGTCGAACTACAAGGCCGAATACGACCAGATCTCCAGCGCCGCCATCACCGCCGATACCAAGTCGGGCACCAACCAATTCCATGGCGAGGCTTTCAGCAACTTCACCGGCGACCGTTTCCGCGCCGCCACACCGGCGGAGAATGCCGCACACAAGAAGGCGCGTTCGATCAGCCGCGAATACGGCTTTGCCTTGGGCGGCCCGATCATCCAGGACAAGATGCACTTCTTCGTGACCTACGAAGGCAAGTCGTTCGACACACCGACCACCACCATCCCGCCGGGCAACACTTATAACGGCCAGTCTTATGCGACCTTCCTGCCGCCCAGCGCGGCAGCCCAGTTCGGCCCCAGCACGCTGCCATTCAAGGAAGACCTGTATTTCGGCAAGATCGACTGGGAGCCCAGCGACCGCGACCGCGTCGAGCTGAGTTCGAAAGTCCGTCGCGAAACCCAGGTCAGCGGCGCCGGTGGCCAGGTCGCGCCTTCGGCCAACTACAACTACCACAACAACGACACCCGCCTCGATGGCCGTTGGCAGCACAGTACCGACCTGTGGACCAACGAGCTGTTGCTGACCTACGAGAACACGCTCGACTCGCCATCGCCGATCACCAGCAGCCCGGCCACCACCTACCAGTGGCAACCGACCAACAGCACCATCCTGCTGATCAACGGCCAGGATCCGCGCCAGTATTTCGAAGCCTCGCAGAAGGGCAGCGGCTTCCAGGACGATCTGACCTTCAACGACCTGAACTGGCACGGCGACCACGTGATCAAGATGGGCGTGAAGTACAAGAACATCACCCTGCTTGACCGCGACAGCGCGACCAGTGCGAACTATTTCTACAATGTGAGCCCGACCGGCACCGAAGCGACGCCTTATCAAGTGGTGTTCGGCAAGGTGAATTCCGGCCTGCCGCTGGCGGCCGTCTCGCACAACAAGCAATTCGGCACCTACATCCAGGACGACTGGGCGGTAAACGACAAGCTGACCCTGAATCTTGGCGTGCGCTGGGATTACGAGGAATCGCCGGAGTTTCTCAACTACAAGACCCTTGCTCCCATCGTCAGTGCGATCAATGCACCGAGCTACGTCTACGGCGGCCAGACCATCCCGCAGTCGTACGCACAAAGCCTCGCGTTGGGTGGCATCAACATCAACAACTACATCAGTACCGGCAGCAATCGCAAAGCACCGAAAAATGAATTCCAGCCGCGTTTGGGTTTCTCCTACGACCTCGACGGTGACGGCAATCACGTGATCTTCGGAGGTGCCGGTCGCGCTTACGACCGCAACCTGTTCGACGTTGTCTCGCTGGAAAACAGCAAGAACGCGCTGTCCGAACCGTCCATCTACTTCGAGAACGCCTACGGCACCGGCGGCTGTGGCGTCGGTCAAGCCGACGGCAAGCAGTGCTTCGTCTGGGATCCCAAGTACCTCAACCCTGCCAACCTGCAAAATCTGGGCAGCGGCGTGGGCGAAGTGGACATGTTCAACAACAACCTGAAGTCGCCTTACTCCGACCAGTTCAGCATCGGCATGCGCAACAAGCTGGGTGACTGGAACACCAGTGCCACCATCTCGCGCATCAACCAGTACAACGGCATCATCGGCACGCTGGGCAACCGCTACCCGAACGGTCACTACTACACCTACGGCAACAACACCAACCAGTGGGGCGGTGCGGGCGTACCGGGCATCGGCTCGCTGATCCTGTGGGACAACGGCAAGGAAACTCGCAATACCGAGCTGCTGATATCGGCCGAAAAGCCATACACCCGCGAAAGCCACTGGGGCATGACGGTGGCCTACACCTTCACCCACGCCACCCAGAACCGCCTGTATTCGGACCAGTACGCGTTCGATCTTCCGGGTATCCAGTACTACCCGTTCCTGACTTCCAGCGCGGCCGCCAAGCATCGTCTGGTAGTGACCGGCGTGGTGGATATACCGTGGGGCATTACCCTGGCCGGCAAATTGACCTTGGCCACGCCGATGCCGGTGGCTGACATTGCCTGCTGCAACCTGATACCCAACTCGGTCGGCGTTAACCATGAAATGTCCGCCGCCTATCCAGTGGTAGGCTCGCCACGCGGCGCTCACTTCCTGCTGGGTGGTCCGATCTTCGGTTACCGCTCGGTCGACCTGCAGGCCACCAAGAACATCGCGCTCAGCGACGGCATGACGTTCTCGCTGCGACTGGATGTGATCAACTTGTTCAACTTCAACAACTACAACAGCACTATCAACTCGTGGTCCAGCTCGACTGGCCAGCTCCAGCGAAATGTGGTCTACAACCCGATCGGCGGTATCTACGGCGTGCCGCGTACCGTGAAATTGACGGCAGATTTCAAGTTCTGACCGCTGACACCCGGATGGCCCGCGCCATCCGGCCCTCAACAAGGCCCACTTCGGTGGGCCTTGTTCTTGATTGAACGGGGCCGCCGACATTCGGCAGGTGATTGTCTGCAGGCCACTCGCGGGGCAATTCTCCGGGTCTCACCTTAATTATTCCCTGCTCCGGATACCCAGTTATGACAGATCAACGCATCAGGAACATCGTCATCGTGGGGGGTGGCAGCGCCGGGTGGATGACCGCCACCGCTCTGGCCAAGGCCCTCGGCCGCGAATGTTCGATCCGGCTGGTGGAATCGGAGGAAATCGGCATCATCCGCGTGGGTGAGGCGACCGTGCCGCATCTGTCGGTCTTCAACAAGATGCTGGGCATCGACGAAGCCGATTTCGTGCGCCAGACCATGGGTACCTTCAAGCTCGGCGTGCAGTTCGTCGACTGGCAGAAACCCGGAAAATCCTACGTGCATGGCTTTGGCACCATGATCGGGCTGGACGTTGGCATGTTGCCGTTCCACCACTACTGGTTGCGCGCCCGGCAGGTCGGCCAGGCCAATGACATCGGCGACTATTCGCTCAACACCCTGGCAGCCCCGCGCGGCAAGTTCATGGTGTCCGCCATCGATGCGCCGGCCAACACGCCGCTGGCCAACATCGCCTACGCCTACCATTTCGACACCGGCCTGTACGGGCGCTATCTTCGCCGCCATGCCGAATCCATGGGAGTGCAGCGCACGGAGGGCAAGGTGTGCAACACCGTGCTGCGTCCCCACGACGGCTTTGTCGAAGCCATTGTGATGGAAAGTGGCGAGGTGATTCCGGCCGACCTGTTCATCGACTGCTCGGGCCTCCGCGGCCTGCTGATCGAACAGGCGCTGCACACCGGCTACGAAGACTGGGATCACTGGCTGCCCACCGATCGCGCCGTCACCGTGGGCTGCGAGGCCGTCGGGCCGCCGACACCGTATACGCGAGCTACCGCGCAGGCGGCCGGCTGGCAGTGGCGCATTGCGCTGCAGCACCGGGTTGGCAACGGCCATGTCTATGCTGGCCGCTTCCTCAGTGACGACGAGGCAGCGGCGACCCTGCTGCGCAACCTGGACGGACGCGCGACAGGCGACCCGCGCCTGATCCGCTTCCGCGCCGGCACCCGCAAGCAGGCGTGGAACCGCAACGTGGTGGCGATTGGTCTCTCCAGCGGCTTCCTCGAACCGCTGGAGTCGACCGGCATCTTCCTGATCCAGTCGGCGGTGATGCGCCTGCTGAATCTTTTCCCGCAGAAGGATTTCAGCCAGGCGCTGATCGACCGCTACAACGCGCAGAGCCGCTTCGAGATCGAGCGCATACGCGATTTCCTGATCCTGCACTTTCACGCCACGGAGCGCGACGACACACCGTTCTGGAACTATTGCCGCACGATGGAGATACCCGAAACGCTGCGCAGCACGATGGCGCTATTCAAGGAAAGCGGGCAATTCATCCGCAATGCCGACGAACTTTTCGGGCTGGTCAGCTGGGTCCAGGTGATGCTCGGCCAAGGCATCATGCCGAAGCACTATCACCCCATCGTCGACCAGATGCCGGAAAAGGAGTTGCACTACCTCATCGCACACGTACAGCAGGTGATCGCGACATGTGTCGATGCCATGCCGCCGCATCAGGACTTCATCGACCGCTATTGCAAGGCCGCAAACGTCTGATTTCGGTGCCGTCACGCAATGACACAGGTTGGATCATGAGCGCTGCATGATCGTGGCCTTCGATGGTAGTCACCCAGCGATCAGTTCACGTTATTCACTCGAGAGTTGAGATGAGTTTGCGCAAGTTTTTCGCCGGTATCCAAGTAAAACTTTTCATCGCGCTGCTGGTAATCGGTGCTGGTTGGCAAACGCCAGCCACCGCCAGAGAACCCATGCTTGGCTACGCCGCCCTGCCCGCAGACCAGCGGGCGATGGTCGACGACCTGGAAAAGCGCACCTTCGAATGGTTCTGGCACAGCGCCGATCCGAAAACCGGGCTGGTGCCGGACTCGTATCCCGGCCACGCGTTCTCCAGCATTGCCGCGGTGGGTTTCGGCCTCACCGCCTACGGCGTCGGCGTCGAGCGTGGCTATATCACGCGGCAACAGGCAGTGCAGCGCACGCTGGTCACGTTGCGCTTTTTCAAGAACGCGCCGCAGAACGACAGCGAGGACGAGGCCAGCGGCTACCGCGGTTTCTATTATCACTTTCTCGACATGAAAACCGGCAAGCGGGCGAGGCGCTATGTCGAACTGTCCAGCGTCGATACCACCCTGCTGCTCGGCGGCGTGCTGTTCGCGGAGTCGTACTACGACCGCGACACGCCGCAGGAAAAGGAGATCCGCCGGCTGGCCGATGCGATCTACCGCAACGTGGACTGGCCATTCATGCAACCGCGCGCGCCGCTGATCAGCATGGGGTGGACGCCGGGCGGCAAGTTCATCCCGGCCGACTGGAAGGGTTACAACGAAGGCATGCTGGTGTACATCCTGGCGCTCGGCTCGCCGACCCATCCGGTGCAGCCGGATGCGTGGAAAGCCTGGCTCGCCACCAACCACCTCCGCTGGGGCAGCTTCGAGGGGCAGACCTTTCTCAACTTCGCGCCGCTGTTCGGCCATCAGTACAGCGAGACCTGGGTGGACTTCCGCGGTATCCGTGACGCGTGGAGCCGCCAGCACGGCCTGGACTATTTCGAGAACAGCCGCCGTGCCACCTTGAGCCAGCGCAGCTACGCCATCGCCAATCCCGGCCACTGGACCGGCTACGGCAAGAACGTGTGGGGGCTGACCGCCAGCAACGGGCCGGGCAATGTCGTGGTGCGGGGCAACGACGGCACGCGCAGGTTCTACGGTTACATCGCACGCGGCGCCGGCCTGGATTACATTACCGACGACGGCACCATCGCGCCCACCGCTGCGGGCGGCTCGATCGCGTTCGCGCCGGAGATCGTCGTCCCGGCGCTGGAAACGATGAAGCGTCGCTACGGCTCGGCCATCTACAACCAGTACGGCTTCGTCGATGCGTTCAACCTCAGCTTCCACGACACCACCGCCCATCTGCGCACTGGCAGCGTGGTGCCCGGCGTCGGCTGGGTCGACAGCGTGCAGCTGGGCATCGACCAGGGCCCGATCGTGCTGATGATCGAGAACTGGCGCAGCGGCTTCGTGTGGAAGGTAATGAGGAAGAACCCCTATATCCGCAAGGGTTTGCTGCGCGCCGGCTTCACTGGCGGCTGGCTGGAGCGCGACTGACGCCGGATCCGCCGCGCATCGAGGGTGCGGGGCGGCCGGCATGCCACACATTGAGGGGGAGGAAGCCGTGCGTTATCTGCTGTTCGCCATCGTCATCGCCTGTGCCGCCGTGCTGCCGGCGCAGGCGCAGGAAACCGTGCATGTCGACGCCAGGGCCAAGGCGACGCCGTTTCCTCATTTCTGGGAACGCATGTTCGGCTCGGGCCACGCCACCTTGTCGCTGCGCGCGAGCTATCGCAGCGACCTCCGCGCAGTCAAGCGCGTGGCTGATTTCCAGTACGTGCGTTTCCACGGCATCTTCGACGACGACGTGGGCGTGTACAACGAGGACGAACATGGCCGGCCGATCTACAACTTCACCCTCGTCGACCAGATCTACGACGGACTGCTGCGCAACGGCGTGCGGCCGGTGGTGGAGATCGGCTTCATGCCCAAACGGCTGGCGTTCAATCCGGATGCGCTGCATGCGTTCTGGTACAAGCCGAACGTGTCACCGCCCAAAAGCTACGACAGGTGGGACGCGTTGGTGAGCGCGTTTGCGCAGCACCTGGTACGGCGTTATGGCATCGACGAGGTGTCGAAATGGTACTTCGAGGTGTGGAACGAACCGAACATCGATTTCTGGGGCGGCGTACCACGCCAGAAGTCGTATTTCGAACTCTTCGACCACACCGCGCGCGCTCTGAAAAGAGTCAACCCGCGCCTGCGCGTGGGTGGTCCGGCGACGGCCGCAGCGTCATGGGTCGGCGCCTTTTTGGAGCATGCGGCAAAAGCACATGTGCCGGTGGACTTCGTGTCCACGCACAGCTACGCCGATGACACGGTGGAGAACCTGTTCCACAACGACAAACCGGTGCCGGAGGACGATCGCGTGTGTCGTGCCGTCGCCAAGGTGCGCCGGGAAATCAGGGGCTCGACGATGCCCGACCTGCCGTTGCTGTGGACCGAGTGGAATGTCATAGGGAGAGACGGCGCGCGCGACACCACCTACGTCGGCCCGGCGCTGGCCAACACCGTGCGCGAGTGCGACGGCATGGTCGACATGATGTCGTTCTGGACCTTCTCCGACGTGTTCGAAGAGAACGGCCCCAGCCGCGCGCCGTTCACCGGCCAGTTCGGCCTGCGTGCCAGCGGAGGCATCAACAAACCAAGCTACTACGACTTCGGGCTGCTGCACGCGCTGGGCCACGAACGGTTGGCGAACCATTCCACGAACACCATCGTCACGCGCAGGAAGGACGGCAGCCTGGCGATCGCGCTGTGGAATCTGGTTGATCCAGGGCAACACGGCACCACCCGCACGATGCAACTGGTGGTGCGTGGAGTGCAGCCAGATGCGTCGGTGTCGATCCAACGTGTCGATACCGAGCACGGCAACGTGCTGCCGGTTTATGCAAAGCTCGGCAAGCCACGCTATCCGACGCGGGCTCAGGTGGCCTTGATGAACGCTGCCACCAAGTTGCCGCCGCCCGAGCGCGGGCATCTGACAAGCGGTGTGCTGACGCTCACGCTGGAATCAAACGCATTGGTACTGGTAACAGTGGCAAGCCACTGACGAACTGTCATACCGTCATCCTCACATCCGCCATTTCCATCGGGGCGAAACGATATGCGGGCTGTTCGTTGATTACCACTCTGACCATGGCCAGTTCGCATGGCGGCATCTGGCGCTGGCGGCGGGCGTTGGCGCTCGCCGGCGCCACACTGTGGCTCGCGGGCTGCGGTGGTAACCGGCGCGACACGCTGACCTTCTGGACTTTCGGCCCCGAGGGCGAGGTGATGCAGCAACTGCTGCCGGAGTTCGAGCGCGCGCATCCGGACATCCACATCAAGCTGCAGCAGCTGCCGCTGAGCGCCGCGCACCAGAAGCTGCTCACCGCCTTCGCCGGCGGCTCGACACCAGACATGACCCAGCTCGGCAATACCTGGATTCCGGAAATGGTGGCGCTGCAAGCGCTGGAACCGCTGCAATCCTACGTCGATCACTCGCACGTGGTGCAACCGGACGACTACTTCGCCAGCATCTGGGCCACCAACGTGATCGACGGCACGCTGTACGGCGTGCCCTGGTATGTCGACACGCGGCTGCTGTTCTACCGCCGCGACCTGCTGAAGAAGGCCGGCTTCGAGGCGCCGCCCACCACCTGGGCGCAGTGGCGCCGGATGCTGGCCGCGCTCAGCGACCCGGCACAGCACCGCTACGGCATCCTGCTGCCGACCAACGAGTACCAGCAGCTGATGTCGCTGGCGCTGCAACAGCCCGACCCGCTGCTGCGCGACGGTGGTCGCTACGGCAACTTCGAAAGCGCCGGCTTCAAGCGCGCGCTGCGGTTCTACGTGGACACGTTTCGGCTGCACCAGGCACCGGCGATCACCAACGTGGAGGCGGGCAACCCGTGGTCGGAGTTCGGCCGCGGCGTGTACGCGTTCTATTTGTCCGGACCGTGGAACATCGGCGAGTTCCGCGCGCGGCTGCCAGCATCGGAGCAGGCCGACTGGTCCACCGCACCGCTGCCCGGGCCGGACAGTGCGGGTATCGGCGTGGCCGGCGGCTCCAGCCTGGTGATCTTCCGCGCCTCGAAGCACAAGGCGGCGGCCTGGGCGCTGATCGAATATCTGTCGCAGCCGCAGGTGCAGCAGCGCTTCTACGGCCTGGTAGGCGACATGCCGCCGCGACGCAGCTCGTGGGAAGGCGGCGCGCTGCGCGACGACCCCAAGGCGCGCGCGTTCCGCGAGCAGCTGGAACACGTGCGGCCGACGCCCGCCGTGCCGGAATGGGAGCGCATCGCCAACGAGATGCAGCTGCAGGCGGCGCGAGCCGTCGCCGGCGAGCTGAGCATCGATCAGGCCGCCGCCGAAATGGATCGCCGGGCCGACCACATTCTGGAGAAGCGCCGCTGGATGCTCGACCACGCGGCACGCGCGCCGCAGGCGGCGCGATGAACGCATCACGCGCCGCATGGCTGTTTCTGGCGCCGGCCCTGCTGGTGCTGGGCATATTTTTTCTGCTGCCGGTGATCGGTGCGCTGGGCCTCAGCCTCACCGACTACGACCTGTACGCACTGGCGGACATCCACAACCTGCGCTTCGTGGCGCTGCACAACTATCTCGCCTTGCTGCAAAGGCCGCTGTTCTGGTCGGCGCTGGGGCATACGGTGTATTTCGTGGCGGTCGGCGTGCCGCTGTCGATGCTCACCTCGCTGGGCGCCGCGCTGCTGCTGAACTCGCCGCTGGCGCGCTGCAAGCCATTCTTCCGCACCGCGCTGTTCGCGCCGGTGGTGACCACCGTGGTGGCGATGGCGGTGATCTGGCGCTACCTGTTCAACACCAAGTACGGCATCGCGAACTTTGTGCTGGGCCAGCTGGGCCTCCATCCGATCGACTGGCTGGGGGACCCGCACTGGGCGATGCCCACGATCATCTTGTTCGCGGTGTGGAAGAACTTCGGCTACAACATGATCATCTTCCTGGCCGGGCTGCAGGCGATTCCGCCGGAACTGTACGAGGCTGCGCGCATCGACGGCGCCTCGGCGTGGCGGCAGCTGCGCCACATCACCCTGCCGCTGCTCGGCCCCACGCTGCTGATGGTGAGCATCCTCACGGTGGCCGGCTATTTCCAGCTGTTTGCCGAACCCTACGTGATGACCGAGGGCGGTCCGCTGCAGAGCACCACCAGCGTGCTCTACCTGATGTACGACGAGGGCTTCCAGTGGTGGAACCTCGGCTCGGCCTCGGCGGTGGCCTTTCTGTTGTTCGTGATCATGTTCGCGGTGACGGTGGCGATGCTGAGGCTGGCGCGCCGCGGGGCATCGTTCGAGGGTGACGCCGCATGAGCCCGCGACTGGCCAGGGCGCTGATTCACGGGCTGCTGATCGGCGGCACGCTGGTGGCGCTGTTTCCGCTGCTGTGGATGCTGTCGGTGTCGTTCATGCAGCCGGGCGCGGCCAGCGCGCTGCCGCCGCCGCTGTGGCCGGCGCACGCCACGCTGGGCAACTACCGTGTGCTGTTCCTGCGCGCCGGCATGGGGCGCTATCTGCTCAACAGCCTGCTGGTGGCGAGCGCGATCACGCTGCTGTCGCTGGCGTGCAACCTGATGGCCGGCTACGCCTTCGCCAAGCTGCGCTTCGCCGGGCGCGAGCGGCTGTTGCGGGTGCTGCTCGGCGCGCTGGTGATTCCCGCCCAGGTGGCGATGCTGCCGCTGTTTCTGCTGCTGAAGACGATCGGGCTGGTCGACAGCTATGCCGGCGTGATCGTGCCGGCGATGGCCAGCGTGTACGGCATCTTCCTGGTGCGCCAGTACACCCGCGGCATCCCCGACGAGTTGCTGGAGGCGGCGCGCATCGACGGCGCCGGCGAGTGGCGCATCTTCAGCCAGATCGTGCTGCCGCTGCTGAAGCCGGTGATGGTGACGCTGGCGATCTTCAGCTTTCTGGCGGCATGGAACGACTTCATGTGGCCGCTGATCGTACTGACCGGGCAGGGCCATTACACGCTGCCGCTCGGGCTGGCCTCGCTCGCACGCGAGCACGCGCAGGACAGCGAACTGATGATGGCCGGTTCGGTGATCACCGTGCTGCCGGTGCTGCTGCTGTTTCTGGCGATGCAGCGCTATTACCTGGAGGGGCTGCTGCTGGGGAGCGTGAAGGGGTGAACCTGCGGTTGGGCGTTCCCGCGAGCACCGCGGCCCCTCACCTCCCTTCGACAAGCTCAGGACAGGGCAATCCTCTCCCCCCAAAGGAAATACGAGCCGGGGGATAGGAGGCAGTGGGGCTGCGGGGATGGTGTGCGCTGCGCAAGGCTGTCGGGGGTATGGCGGCAACTTGACCTCCCCTCCTCAATCCTCCCCCCGGCGGGGGGAGGAGGCGATGGTGTGCGCTGCGCGCACGGTTTTATTTTGGGGTCAGGGACGAATGGCTCCTCTGGCTTCGTAACCCATGAGGAATGACCGCATCATGCGCGCACTGTTCCTTCAATCTGCGTGCAACATGTTGATTGAACGAAAGAATTCGTGGGGAAACCTCAGCCTCCGTCCCGGTTCTGGTTGACGACGAAATCCGCCCGCTCGGTCGCCAGCGAGCTGCCACCGACCCACACGGTGTAGTGCGTGGGCTCGACGACCTGCTGGCTCTTCACGTTCCAGAACGACAACTCCGGGAAACCGAGCTGGAATGTGACCTGCCGCGACTCGCCGGGCTTCAGCGTCACCCGGGTGAAACCCTGCAGGCTACGCACCGGCTGTTCGACGCTGGCGCCGAGATTGCGTACGTAGAGCTGCGCCACCTCGGTGCCCTCGCGCTTGCCGGTGTTCTTCACGGTCGCGGTCACGGTCACCAGATCCCTGGCGTCGGCGCGGTCGGCCTCGGCCAGCGGCACGGTGTTGTGTGAGACGTGCACGTTGGCATAGGCGAACGTGGTGTAGCTCAGGCCGTAGCCAAACGGATACAGCGCGTCATTGGGCACATCGATGTAGCGTGAGATGAACCGCGTGTCGCCGGTAGGCGGCTTGCTCAGATCGGCATTGCCGGCCGGTCGGCCGGTGGGGAACTGGTTGTAGTAGAGCGGCTCCTGGCCGACCGCCCGTGGGAAGCTCATGGTCAGTTTGCCGCTGGGCGACACGTCGCCGAACAAAGTGCTCGCAATCGCCGCGCCCGCTTCGGTACCCGGAAACCAGACGGCCATGATCGCCGGTACGTGCGCGGCTGCCCAGTTCAGCACCAGCGGACGACCGGAGAACACCAGCAGTACGACTGGCTTGCCGGTCGCGGTGATCGCTTCGAGCAGTTGCTGCTGGTTGCCCGGTAAATCCAGGTGTGCGCGCGAACCGGCTTCGCCGCTCATGCTGCTGGATTCCCCCAGGGCCATCACCACGACGTCGGCTTGCTCGGCAGCACGTTTCGCCGCGGCAAAACCGGTGTCGGAATGGCTGTCGATATCGGTACCTTTGGCGTAGAGCAACTCACCACCGATCTTCTTCAGGCGGGCCTGAAGACCGGCCCGCACGGTGATCACATCCGACTGATGCTGCGCACCGCCCCAGGCGCCCTGCATTTCGCCGGCATTGTCGGCCAGCGGGCCGATCAGCGCGATTTTTTTCACGCTGGCGGCGAGCGGCAGCACCGGCGCTGCGCCATCACCGCCGTTCTTCAGCAGCACGAACGACTCTTCGGCGGCACGGCGCGCCAGCGGACGGTGCGCGGCCACCGCGCGGGTCACCTCGGTGCCGCGCGCATACGGATGTTCAAACAGGCCGAGCGCGAATTTCACGCGCAGGACGCGGCGCACCGCCTCGTCCACGGTCGCCATCGAGAGCTTGTGCTCTTTCAGCAGTTTGGGAATCTGGGTGTCGTAGAAGTGGGACATCATGTCCACCTCGACGCCGGCCTCAAGCGCTTTCTTCGTCGCGGTGGCGGCGTCCAGCGCGATGCCGTGATGGGTCAGTTCCATCACCGCGGTGTAGTCACTGACCACGAAGCCGTTGAAACCCCATTCCTTGCGCAGGATTTCGTCCATCAGGTACGGGTCGGCGGTGGCCGGGATCCCGTTGAGCGCGTTGAACGCGCTCATCATCGTGGCGGCGCCGGCTTCCACCGCCGCCTTGTAAGGCGGCAGGTAGACCTGGCGCAGGCGGATATCGGACATGTCAGTAGTGTTGTATTCGCGACCGGCCTCGACCGCGCCATAGGCGGCGAAGTGCTTGACCGACGCGGCCACGCTCTCCGGGTCGGACAAGTCGCGGCCCTGGTAGCCGCGGATATAGGCGCGCGCCATCGCCGAGCCGAGGTAGGCGTCTTCCCCGGCACCTTCGGTCGAGCGGCCCCAGCGCGCATCGCGCGAGATGTCGACCATCGGCGAATAGAACCACTTCACGCCAGCGGTGGTGGCTTCCACCGCGGCCATGTGCGACACGTCCTGCACCAGTTGCGGGTCCCACGAGGCGGAAAGGCCCAGTGGCACCGGATAGATGGTGCGATAGCCGTGGATTACGTCGGCGCCGAACAGGATCGGGATGCCCAGGCGGCTATGCATCGCGGCCTCCTGGAACCGCCGGGTCTTGGCGGCGCCGATCACGTTGAGCATGGAGCCGAGCTCACCCTTCTTTGCCAGCGCCATCGCATCGACGTGATCGCGGGTTTCCGGGTTCACCGCGATCGCCGCATTGGCGTCCGCGGCCGTCGGCGCCGAGGAGCCCTGGTCGTTGTACTGGACCAACTGGCCGATTTTCTCGGCCAGCGTCATTTTCTTCAGGAGCGCTTCTACCTTGCGGTTGATGGCCGGGGAGGCAAGCTGCGCGTTGGAGGGGCGCTTGGCTAGGGGAAACGGGCGCGTCCGGGACTGTGCTGCCGCTCCTTGCGCAAGTACCAGGATCAGGGCACAGGCTGCGATGGACGACCAGAGCACGGAGCGCCGACGGAAGGGGGTGGGATGGGTCACATTCTTTTCCCTGGGAGGCGCGAAAGGGTGGTGGGACAGGGGTGGCAGAGGCTGAATGTAAACGTTTACATGCCCAGGCGTAAATGCGCACTGCACGAAAAAGGAAAGATGTCAGGGGCGAATGACCTGGCGTGCCGCGCCAGCTGCTCAATTTTTCCGGCGAATACCAGCTCGACGCGCCGTGGTCGGTCAGCGGCAACCTGCGTGCCAGTTCGGGCCAGTTCGCCGTGGGCGACGAGAACAATCGCGACCGCCACGGCGCGCTGGCCGGCTACGCGGCGGCTGGTGCCGTTCGCCCGCGTCGACAACGCGCTCGACCGCCGCTACGCCATCAGCGGCCAGCTGGGCAGACATTCCATTTTTCAGAACTTGCCGGCGCGGAAGTCGGCGATGGCCTCGTGGATCTGCTCCGGCGTGTTCATCACGAACGGCCCGTAGCGCGCCACCGGTTCGTTCAGCGGGCGACCCGCCACCAGCAACAGGCGCGACGGCTGGTCGGTGCCACCGAGTTGCAGGTGCTCACCGTCGGACAGCACGCCCAGCTCGCTGCGCAACAGCCTTTCGCCGCCGACCAGCGCGGCCTCGCCGTCGAACACGTAGGCAAAGCCGTGGTGACCGGGCGGTAACTCCAGCGTCAGCGCGGCGCCCCGCTGCAGGCTGACATCGAGGTAAACCGGCGCGGTGGGAATGCCTTCGACCGGACCGACCGCGCCGGTCAGTTCACCAGCAAGCACGCGCACTTCCACGCCCGCAGCCGGATGCACCACCGGGATGCGCCCGGGCGCGATGTCCTGATAGCGCGGCGCAGTCATCTTCTGCGCCGCCGGCAGGTTCACCCACAGCTGGAAGCCCCACATCAGGCCAGCCTCCTGCTGCGGCA
>JAJXTX010000261.1 GCA_021783385.1 Pseudomonadota bacterium | reverse complement strand
CTTCCGGCTTCCTCCAGACGCCCGGTCACCCGAAACGCCCTTGCCTTCCGCTAACCCTTCCCCTTGCCGGGTGGGTAGAGGACTTTCACCTCCAAGCAGGTGCGCCCTGCCGGGCGCACACGAAAAGCCCGGGGAGCGATCCCCGGGCTTTTTTAATACCGGCATTCGACATCTGATCGAACGACTGCAGGCCTTGAATACACCCACCATGGATACCGGAACCTCGACGCATTGCGCCCAGGGTCCGTGATGATGTTCCCGGCTACAATTGACGGCTGACGCTTCAGCAGACCATCCGCATGTCCACCCGCCTCACCGAAACCCGCCGCCGTCGCACGTTTGCCATCGTCAGCCACCCTGACGCGGGCAAGACCACGCTGACCGAGAAGCTGCTGCTGTTCGGCGGCGCGATCCAGATGGCGGGCTCGGTGAAGGGGCGCAAGGCGGCGCGGCATGCCACTTCCGACTGGATGGCGCTGGAGAAGGAGCGCGGCATTTCGGTGACCTCCTCGGTGATGCAGTTTCCGTACGATGGCAAGATCGTCAACCTGCTCGACACACCGGGCCACGCGGACTTTTCCGAGGACACCTACCGCGTGCTGACCGCGGTGGACTCGGCGCTGATGGTGATCGACTGCGCCAAGGGCGTGGAGGAGCGCACGATCAAGCTGATGGAGGTATGCCGGCTGCGCGACACGCCGATCATGACCTTCATCAACAAGCTCGACCGCGAGGGCCGCTCGCCGATCGAGCTGCTGGACGAAGTGGAATCCGTGCTGGGCATCGCCTGCGCGCCGGTGACCTGGCCGATCGGCATGGGCAAGCGGCTGAAAGGTGTGTACCACCTGCTGCTGGATGAGGTGCACATTTTCGAGCCAGGCAAGAACTTCACCCGGCAGGATTCGACCATCTTCCACGGCCTCGACGCGCCGGGCCTGCTGGAGAAGATCGGCATTGATGCGATGCGTGAGCTGCGTGACGAACTGGAGCTGGTGCAGGGTGCCGCACCGTCGTTCGAGATGGACGAATATCTCGCCGGGCGGCAGACACCGGTGTTCTTCGGCTCCGCGGTGAACAACTTCGGCGTGCAGCTGCTGCTGGATTTCTTCGTCGAGCACGCACCCGCGCCGCGCCCGCGCGGCACGCTGAGCCGCGAGGTGCAGCCGGAGGAGGAGAAACTCACCGGCTTCGTGTTCAAGATCCAGGCCAACATGGATCCGGCGCATCGCGACCGCGTGGCCTTCATGCGCGTGTGCTCGGGCACCTACAGCGCCGGCATGAAGATGATCCAGACCCGCACCGGCAAGGACATCCGCATCGCCAACGCGCTGACCTTCATGGCCAGCGACCGCGAGATCGTGGAGACGGCCTATCCCGGCGATGTGATCGGCCTGCACAACCACGGCACCATCACCATCGGCGACACCTTCACCGAAGGCGAGCCGATCAACTTCACCGGCATCCCGAACTTCGCGCCGGAACTCTTCCGCCGCGCGCGGTTGCGCGATCCGCTGAAGATGAAGGCGCTGCAGAAAGGCCTGGCCCAGCTCAGCGAGGAAGGCGCCACCCAGTTCTTCCGCCCGCTGATGTCGAACGACCTGATCCTGGGCGCGGTCGGCGTGCTGCAGTTCGACGTGGTGGCGTACCGGCTGAAGGACGAATACAACGTCGACGCCAGCTTCGAGCCGGTGACGGTGACCACCGCGCGCTGGGTGCACTGCGACGACGAGAAGAAGCTGGCCGAGTTCCGCGAGAAGAACGCGATGAACCTCGCCATCGACGGCGCCGGCGAGCTGGTCTACATCGCGCCGACGCGGGTGAACCTGCAGCTGGTGCAGGAGCGCTGGCCGCAGGTGCGCTTTGCCAACACGCGCGAGCACGCGGCCGCGGTCGAGCTTTAGGCGGGCACCTTGCAACGCTGGCAAATCGGAAAGCATCGCGACTGAAGTCGCTGCTTCCCGAAGCATGGCGGCGGCGATCGCTGCCAGCAGAGTCATTGCCTGCAGTCACACTGTTCGCCTTGTCGCCCGCCTTCGTCACCCTGCCGCCAGTCGTGCGACGGCGCCCGCAGCGGTTACTCTGTCGATGCAGCGGGGTGATTCCGGCCCGCGCAGTCACGCCTGCCCCTGAACCGCCACGAGCACACGCATGAGCACGAGCCGATCCGGCAATTCCTGGCTGGCCAATCAGCCACTGAGCCGCAAGTCGATGCTGGCCATCGGCCTGCTGCTGGGGTTGTTCCTGCTGACCAGTCTGGTGACGCTGTACTCACTGAGGCAGCAGGACAGCAACCGGCACTCGGCGATGCACACGTACCAGGTATTGCTGGAGCTTGACGGCGTGCAGCGCGCGGCGTTGACCGGCCAGTCCGGCGCGCGCGGCTATCTGCTGACGCAGGACGTGAACCAGCGGCTGATATTCGAGGATGCCAGCCTGGACCTGCGCAGGCGCCTGACCGTGCTGCGCCGGCTGACGCTGGACGATGCGTTGCAGCAATCCCGACTCGATCACGTCGAGGCCATCGCCACCCGCTGGCAGCGCGAAGTGGCCGACACCGCGATCCGGCCGCTGCAGCAGCTCGTCTACGCCGATCCGGCCACGGCGACGAAGCGTGCGCAGATCCAGGCGGATTACATGCACAAGCGCAGCGTGCGGATCGGCGATCTGACCGCGGCGCTGGACCAGATGGCAGCCGAGGAAAGCCAGCTGCTGGCCGTGCGCAACCAGCGCCTGGATGACACGCTGCGCAGCACCGAAATCATCAACGCGCTGGCCGTGCTGCTGGGTATCCTGCTCGGCCTCAGCGTGATCCGGCTGACCTCGCGCCTGGTCACCCGACCGCTGCGCCGACTCACCGACCTGATGGGCCGGCTGGCCAATCACGACCATGATTTCGAGATCAGCCGACTCGACCGCCGCGACGAGATCGGCGAGATCGCGCGCGCGCTGCAGGTGTTCCGCCAGATGGCGATCGACGTGCAGGCGCAAAGCCGGATGAAAACCCAGGTTGCCGCTGTCTCGCAGCGGCTGCAGCAAGCCACCACCCATCGCGAATTCGGGCAGTGGCTGGTAAGCGAGCTGGCACCCTTGCTGCACGCGGGCGTGGCGCTGTTCTACTCCTACGACGACAGCCGCTTCCGGCTCGACCTGCTGGGCAGCTATGGCCTGCGCCTTGGCCACGTCACGGCGGACAGCTACCTGCCCGGCGAGGGCCTGGTGGGCCAGTGCGCGACCGAGCGCAAGCCGATCATCCTCGACAACGTGCCGCCGAATTACGTGCACATCGACTCGGGCAGCGGCGAGGCGCTGCCCAGCCACGTCACCATCCTGCCGGTGCTGTACCGCGGCTGCCTGATCGGCGTGCTGGAGCTGGCCGGCTTCCACGCACTCAGCCCGGCGCAGCTGGAGTTGCTGGACGAGCTGCTGCCGATTGCCGGGCTCACCCTGGAAAACCTCAGCCGCAGCATCGGCACGCAGCAGCTGCTGCAGCAGACCCAGGAACAGGCCGACGAGCTGCGCGTGTCCGAACTGGTGATGCGCCAGCAGAAGGAAGTGCTGCGCGAAAACAACGACGCGCTGCAGGCGAAGACGGCCGAGCTCGAGGAGCAATCCGAGCGGCTGATCGCCTCGGAGGAAGAGCTGCGCGTGCAGGCCGAGGAGCTGCAGGTGTCCAACGAGGAGCTGCGCGAAAAGACCGAGCGCCTGAACCGGCAGCGCTACGTGCTGGAGGAGCTGCAGCAGGAAACCGCCGAAAAAGCCGACGAACTGGCACGCGCGAGCCAGTACAAGTCGGAATTCCTGGCCAACATGTCGCACGAGCTGCGTACGCCGCTGAACAGCCTGCTGATCCTGTCGCGCAGCCTCGCCGACAACGACACCGGCAACCTCGACGCCGAACAGATCGAGTCGGCACGCATCATCCACGACGCCGGCACCAGCCTGCTGCACCTGATCAACGACATCCTCG
>JAJXTX010000029.1:13772-17476 GCA_021783385.1 Pseudomonadota bacterium | reverse complement strand
GCGCATGCGCAGCTGTCGGCGGAGGCGCAGGAGATCCTGCGTGACCTGGGCACCATCGCCGCCTCCTCGTTCGATTTCGGCAACGAGGACGAAGACGAGGATGCGCTGATCGAGGTGCAGGAATTCGTGCGGGTCGGCGTGTTGCTGCTGCACACCGAGTGCAGCGCCCGCGACCAGTCCGCCAGTGGTAGTCTGCATTGATTCCCGGCGCACCGCTGCCAGTGCCCGCCACGGCGGCCCCGCCGGCGACCGCGATCGCCGCGGAGGAATTCGCCCGCCGGCGCCGCCAGCTGATGCAGATGGCCGGTGCGGATGCGGTGCTGCTGCTGGCCGCCGCACCGGAGCGCATGCGCAATGCGGACGCGGCGTGGCCGTACCGGCAGGATTCGGATTTCCAGTATCTGGCGGGTTTTCCCGAGCCGGACGCGGTGCTGGCGCTGCTGCCCGGGCGCAGGCATGGCGAGGTGGTGCTGTTCTGCCGCGAGCGCGATCCGCTGCACGAGCGCTGGCACGGCGAGTCGATCGGAAGCGAGCGCGCAGTATCCGTGTACGGCATGGACGATGCGTTCCCGATCGAGGACATCGATGACATCCTGCCCGGCATGATCGAGGGCCGCGCCCGCGTGTATTGCCACTTCGGGCATGAGCCGGAGTTCGACGCGCGCCTGCTTGGCTGGATGCGCCGGCTGCGCCAGCTGCGCGGCGGCGGCGTGGTGCCGAAGGAGTTCGTGGCGCTCGGCCACCTGCTGCACGACCTGCGGCTGTACAAGTCGCGCGCCGAACTGAGGCTGATGCGTGCCTCCGCCGCGATCGCGGTCGAGGCGCATCTGGCGGCGCTGCGGCTTGCCGTGCCCGGCCGCCATGAATACGAGGTCGAGGCCGAATTGCTGCGCGTGATGCGCGGCCGCGGCGCGGTGCCGGCGTTTGCGCCCACCGTCGCCGCCGGGGCCAATGCCTGCGTGATGCATTACCAGAAGAATCGCGCGCCGCTGCGCGCGGGCGAACTGCTGCTGATCGATGCCGGCGCCGAAGTGGATTGCTATGCGTCGGATATCAGTCGCACGTTTCCGGTCGGCGGCCGCTACAGCCGCGAGCAGCGCGCGCTGTACGAGGTGGTGCTGGCTGCGCAGCAGGCGGCGATCGACGAAGTACGGCCGGGGCGGCCGTTCAGCGCGCCGCATGCGGCGGCCGTGCGTGTGCTGGCCGAAGGCCTGTGCGCGCTCGGCCTGCTCAAGGGCGACGCCGAGGCGGCGATCGCGCAGGAGAGTTACAAGCGCTTCTTCCCCGCCAAGACCGGCCACTGGCTCGGGCTGGACGTGCACGACGTGGGCGACTACCGCGTCGGCGGCGAGTCGCGCCTGCTGGAGCCGGACATGGTGCTGACGGTGGAGCCGGGCCTGTACGTGGCGCCGGACGATCGCTCGGTGGCCGAACGCTGGCGCGGCATCGGCATCCGCATCGAGGACGACGTGGCGGTGACCCGCGACGGTCACGAGGTGCTGACCGCCGGCATGCCGAAAGAGGCAGAGGCGATCGAGGCGCTGCTGGCGGCGCGCTGAGGCCGCTCGTCCCGCTCAGCTGAGTTTGTCGGGCAGCTCGGCGTCGTCGCGCAGACGGTTGGTCGCGTCGGTGGCGCGCAGCCAGGATCACATCGCATGAAGGATGGCGGAGGCGCACGCCAGGCCAAGTATCCAGCTCAGTCCAGTTGCGCGAAGGCGTCGCGGGTGAGGTTTTCCGGCGCGCCGCCGGTACACACCACATCGTCCTCGATGCGGATGCCGCCGTACTGGCGCAGCGCGGCCACCCGCGTCCAGTCGATGTCGGCGGCGACCGGCCTGGCGCGCAGCTCGGCCAGCAGCATGTCGATGAAATACAGTCCGGGCTCGATCGTCACCACCATGCCGGGCTCCAGCACGCGGGTCATGCGCAGATACGGATGGCCATCTGGACGTCCGATCGTTCCACCGCGCTCGCTCTGCTGGAAGCCGGCTACGTCGTGCACCTGCAGGCCGAGCGGATGGCCGAGGCCGTGGGGGAAGAACGCGCTGCTCACGCCCGCCTCGACCGCGCTCTCCGCGTTCATGCGGATCAGGCCGTGTTCGCGCAGCACGCCGGCCAGCACGTGATGGGCGTGGAGGTGCAGCTCGGGATAGTTCTGGCCGGCGCGCACGCGGGCGACGAAGCCCTGCTGGGCGGCGTCGACGCTGTCGATCAGCGCCTGGAACTCGCCGGCGTGCGGGCCGGCGTGAGTGCGCGTGATATCGCTGGCGTAACCGCCGGCGCTGGCGCCGGCGTCGATCAGCAGCGAGTGGCTGTGTGCCGGCGGCGTGCGGTCGAAGTGCGTGTAGTGCAGCACGGCGCCGTGCTCGTTCAGGCCGACGATGCTGGCATAGGGCAGTTCGGCGTCGATCGCATCGGCCGCCTGCAGGTAGGCCTGATGGATGCCCAGCTCGCTGGCGCCGGCGCGGAACGCCGCCGCCGCGGCGCGATGCGCGCGCGCGCCGGTGCGGTTGGCCTGGCGCAGCAGCGCCAGCTCGTACGGCGTCTTGATGCTGCGATGCCAGTGCAGGTAGTCGAGCACGGCTTGCGGGTTCGGGGCGGCGTCGGCGGGTGCGCCGTCGGCGGCGATCAGCGCACGCCGGCCCGGCGGCAGCTCGGCCAGCGCGGCGGCGGCGCTGCGCACGGTGACGATCTCGAAGTGCTCCACCCAGTAGCCGCTGGGCGCCTGCGGCACCACGTGCCAGTAGTCGCGCGGTTGCAGGAAGATCAGCTTCGGTCGCGCGCCCGGCGTGTACGCGATCCAGCTACCGGGCGCATCGCCCAGCGGCAGCCAGTGGCGGAAGTGCGGGCTGGCCACGAACGGGTAGTCCTGATCGTCCAGAAACTTGCGCGGCGGCATGCCGGCGGCAATCAGCAGATGGTCGAAGCCGGCCAGGGCGAGGGCAGCGTCCGCCCGTTTGCGCAGCGTGGCCAGGTGCGCGGGGTAGAGCGAGGCAAGCGAGTTGGCGGGCATGGAGTTCCTGCGACGGGGCGAATGGATCGGCGGGAGCGGGGCCTCTAAGTGAGGGCGGCATGATCGCGCGCCGTTGCCGCCATGACCAGCCGCCCGCGCGTCAGACGTGGCTGAGCCAGCCATCGAGCCGCGCCGCGTCGGCATCGCTGATCGCCACGATCCGGTAACCGGCCCAGATCTGTCCGGGGCTGGCGGCCGACTCGTGCCACTGCTCCTGGATGCCCGCCTCGATCGGCTGCGACTGGATCAGCGCGCGACCCGACGCCGGCAGCGTCAGGCTGACCTGATACAGCGCCTCGCTGCGCGGCGCCTGCGTGCTGATCAGCAGCATGCCGGTGCTGGACAGATTGCCCAGATGCCCGAGCGGCTCGCCGCTGATCACGTCGGTGACCACCGCGGTGAAGGTGGCGCGCTTGCGTTCGGCGCGGCGCTGGTTGCTTTCGTGCGGACTCATGAACGCTCGGACTCCGACGGATGGGGTCGACGTGCAGCGGTAGCCTGGCGCAGGCTGTTGGCCAGGCCGCGCCAGGCACGATCGAGCAGACCTTCGCGCTGCTGCGGCACCTCGCATGCGCGGCCGCTGGCGATTTCCGCGGCCAGCTGCGAGAGATTCATCTCCTCGCCGCGCTGGCCGCGCCGGCTCACCAGCAGGCAGCGGCCAGACATCGGCGAATACCAGGCCAGCTTGCGT
>JAJXTX010000029.1:8020-13672 GCA_021783385.1 Pseudomonadota bacterium | reverse complement strand
TGTCGCTGCCCGTGCCAAGCAGCCGCTGGGCCACTTGCTTGGCCTCTTCGGCATGCATGCCGATCTGCTGCAGGCCGCTTTCCACCTCGCGCTGCAGCTGCGGGCGGTCGTCCACCGGCAGGCGGCCGAGCAACTGGTCGGTGATCGCCAGTTGCGCCTGGAACGCGTCGCTGTCCTCGCCGTGGCGCAGCAGGGTCAGCGCCAGCACGTCGGACCAGGCCCGATCCAGCAGCGCGCGCAGCAGCCCGCGCGGGGCCGACTGGGCGAAGCGTTCGGCCATCAGGGCGCCGGCCCGCTGGCGCGCCTGATCCAGCCGCTCGCGCCCCTGGGCCGCCTCCACGTGGCGCCGTTCGGCGGCCTGCGCCTTGCGGGTGAGCAGGCCCAGATGATGCTCGATGTCGGCCAGCAGGGTAGTGTAGAGACCCGCGCTGGGGGGCTCCTGCGCCGCCCGCGCCACCAGCTGTTCGAGCTTGGCCGCCAGCGGGCGGTTGCTCTCGTCGTCGCTGCCGTCGAGCCAGTCATTGGCGGCGGCGGTGACGGCATCCAGCAGCTTGCGTGCCGGGTGCTCGCGCTGCTCGAAGAAGTTGTGATCGGCCACCGCCATGCGCAGCACCGGCACCTGCAGATTGCCGAGCAGGGCGCGCGCATTGCCGCCCTGCTGCAGCTGCTGGCCGAGCTGCTCGAACAGCATTGCCACCAGCTCCACCGTGTCGCCCTGCTCGCCGGTGAGCTGGGTTTGCGGCGCACCCGCGGGGTTGTTGATGTTGAGCTGGATCAGCAGCTCCTCACGCAGCCGCTGGGCGCTGCGCAATTCGCGGCTCGCGTGATCGGTGACCTGGGCCAGATGCTGCTGCAGCGCGCCAAGCGCAGTCTGCAGCTCGTCGGTGCTGGCCACCCGGCTGGCGGCCGTGCCGCCGCTGCCGCCACCGCTGCCGGCGCGCCGTTGTGCCAGCAGGTCGCGCAGCGACTCCAGCACCTCGATCGAGCCGCTCGCCGGCGCTGCCGCGCTCGCAGCCGACGACGGTGTCTCGGCGGCGCTCGCCGCAGCCTCCGGCTGGACCGGCCGCGCGCGTTTGCTCAGGTGGCGCGGTACCGGGATGCTGCGCAGCTGCGGCAGGATGCCATCGGCCTGCAGCTGCGCATTGATGGCGTCGTACATTGGCGTCAGCGACTGCAGCACCCACTGATCGAAACTCTGCAGCAGCTGCAGGTGATGCGGCAATGGCAGTTCCAGCTCGGTGCAGGCCTCATGGAATGCCTTGGCCAGCGCGTGCGGCCCCAGCGGCAGCGCTTCACCCTCCAGTGGCGGCGCGCCGAGGAGTACCGCCAGCCGATAACCCAGTTCATACAGCACGCTGCTGTGGCGCATTTCGCCGCGGGATCCGAGCTGGGCCACTGCCATGCTCAGCTCCTGCTCGACCGGATCGAGCAGCTGCAGCGATTGCCACGGCTTCGGCTCGCTGGGCGTGCGGAGCGTGGCGCCACTGTCGATCTGATCGAACGCGATGCCTATCCGTGCGATGAAACGCTCTTCCAGCAGTGGCCGATGCTGCAGGATGCGCTGCCGGCTGGCGTAGAAATCCTGCTGCTCCAGATGTCGGTGCGCGCGTTCGGCCAGCTTGAACAGCTGCTGCTCGAACTCGCTGACACAGCGCCGCAGCGGCTCGCGCAAGCCTTCCACGCACAGCGTGTGGCTGGTCTCGATGAGACGCTGGGCACGTTCCGGCCAGCGACCCTCGGTGAGTCGGCTGCGCTGATGCGACGCGAACGAATGGCGTCGACTCTGTTCGACATCCATGCAAGAGCCTGCTTGTTCCCCGGAGCCTGCAGTTTATGCCGGTTGCTGCGGGTGCGCCATCGCCGCCGCGATGCACCCGGGAGCGACAGACCGGCCCGCTGGCCGCGGCTGAAAAGGCTGCGGCAACGCGCTTTTCGCTGTGGCTATACTGCGCCACTGAACATGCAGATTCGCCCTGCGAGGCGGCCACCGTGCGAGGGGCTGGCGGACGATGGACAGGCATATCGAGGGTTTCCGCGGGCCGCGGGTTGCCGCAGGGCGCGCGCGCGGCGGACGCGAAACGCAGCAGGACGAGCTGGTCTGCCTGCACGACCCCGGCGAGGATGCGCACCTGCTGGTGCTGGCCGACGGCATGGGCGGCGACGGCGCCGGCGAGCTGGCCGCCGCTGGCGTGATCCACGTGGCCCGCCAGCTGTGGCAGCAGGGCGGCTGGCGCGAGCAGCCCGGCGCGCTGTTTCTGGAAACGCTGTGCCAGGACGCGCACGCCGAGCTGCGCCGGCGCGGCGAGCAGCTGGCCAGCGGCGAACCGCACTCGACCGTGGTGGCGCTGCTGATTCGCGGCCGGCGCGTCTGCTGGGCGCACGTGGGCGACAGCCGGCTGTACCGCTTCCAGGGACGCCGCCTGCTCGGCTGCACCGAGGATCACAGCGTGGGGCAGCTGAAGATGCGCCGCGGCGAGCTGTCCCACCAGCAGCTCGCCGACGATCCGGATCAGCACAAGCTGCTGCGCGGGCTGGGCGGCCCGCAGCCGCCGCAGGTCGAGCACGGTTGCGCCGTGCTGCGTACCGGGCAGACCTTCGCACTGTGCAGTGACGGCGTGTGGGAGCGTCTGTCAACGCACGAGTTGGGACGCTTCGCGCGCTGCCGCAACCTGCCTGCGGCGACGCATGAGGCGCTGACGCTGGCGCTGCAGCGCGGCGGCGAGCAGGGTGACAACGTGGCCTTGATCCTCGCGCGGCCCGGCGCAGCACGCCCCTGGTGGCGCGGCGGCCTGCCGGGATCGGCGCTGTTCGACCGTGCCACGGAAGGGTAAAGCGATAGTGTGACAAGCTGGCCCGCCTTTCGGGCCCAAGGCAACAACTCAGGAATACCGTTATGACATCCACATGCTCGCCCGGCGGCCTGCCGCGGCATCGTCTGCGGCAAGCCCTGCTGCGCGCGCCGCTGTTGGCGCTGCTGGCTGCGGCCGGCTGCGCGCAGATGAGCAAGCTGAAAACGCGGGTTGGCGACCAGCTGTCCGGCCACCCGACCGCGACGGTGACGCCGGCAGCCGCGAACGGGCCGACGCGAACTGCCGGCGCCACCTCGCTGGCGGCGATCGTCGACGACGACCTGCAGGTTGGCCGCTACGCCGAGGGCGAGCAGGCGCTGCACGAATATCTGCGGCAGCATCCCGGCGACCGCGCGGCGCAGGCGCTGCTGCACCAGCTGACGGTCGATCCCGCGCAGCAGCTGGGCCGCGCATCGCGCCCGTACGTGGTGCAGCCGGGTGATTCATACAGCACGCTGGCGGCGCGCTATCTGGGCGACTCCAGCCAGTTTGTGCTGCTGGCCCGCTACAACGGTTCGAACAATCCCTCACTGCTGCGGGTGGGCCAGACGTTGCGGCTGCCGGCGTCTGCGGCCACCGCGACGCTGCCGCAGGAAGGCGCGTCGCCGCGCGGTGCGTCTGCGGCCGCCGGCAACGCGCTGGCGATCGCGCCCACCACGGCGCCGACGGACGCCTCGTCAGCGGCGCAGGTGCGCCGGCTGCAGAAAGAGAGCGCGGCGTTGCTGGCGCAGGGACAAAAAGCGCAGGCGCTGGCGCGGATGGAGCAGGCGCTGACGATCGACCCGCAGCTGAAGCCGGCCGGCGTGGGGCCGGCATCGCTGCGCAAACAGGTGATTGCCGCGTATCACCAGCGCGCGATCGTGCTGTACCGCGACCAGCAACTGGATCCGGCGATTGCGCTGTGGGACCGCGTGCTGGCGATCGATCCGAACTACGAGCCGGCCATCGCCTACCGCGCCCGCGCCCTCGAGCTCAAGCAGCGCCTCAAGCAATTCTGAGCACGCGCCGTGCTGACCTGCGCAGCTCGGCTCAAGTGGGCTTTTGCGGGTTGCCGCCGGGCGCGTCTGGCGCGTCGGGCGCGGGCAGGATGCGTGTGGACAGCCCGATATCCGCGGCCGCAGCGCGGGCGGGTTTCCGCGGCTTGCCCTGGCGCGCCTGCAGCGCGCTGTTCATCAGGTTGAAGGCGGCAAACAGCCGCCCCAGTTCGTCCCGCCGCACCAGCCGGATGCGGTGATGCGTATCGCCGCGCGCCACCCGCAGCAGCGCGTCGCCGAGCACGTCCAGCAGGGTCAGCAGCCGCCGGAACAGCCAGTAGGCCGAACCGACCACCGCCACCAGCGTCAGCACCAGCACCGCGGCGATCACCCACAGCGTGGTCTTCTGGGCGGCGCGCAGCGGCGCGTTGCTGACGCCCAGGCGCAGCTCCCCCACCGCGGCGGTCTGGTAACGGATCGGCACGTCGAACAGCAGCATCTCGCCCGCGCTCGCATCGCCCGGCAGGCGGCCGCGATAGCTCTCGACCTGATCCGGCCCCGCCACCGGCGTGGAACCGGCCAGCTGCGGCAGGCGCTGGCCGACCTCGGCATGACGCGTGCTGCCGATGATGGCGCCGTGGCGATCGGCGATCGCCAGATAGTGGATCTGCCGGTTGCGCGCGACGTCCTCGACCAGCGCCCGGGTGGCGGCATGATCGCCGACCAGCAGGTTCTCGGCGGACTCGCCGGCGATCATGCGCGCCAGCGAGCTGCCGAAATCCAGCGCCAGTCCGTTCACTGCGGCGCTCTGCTTGGCGTAGATCGCGGCCAGCCCCAGCAGCAGGGTCAGGCTGAGGATGGCGCCCAGCATGCTGGCCCAGCGCAGCCGCAGCGAAATGATGCGGGTGGCCAGCGGCTTTTCGTGCAGGCGCTCGTGTTCGCGTCGTGCGAGGCGCAGGTCGTCGATCACCTCGCTGCCGCGCTGATAGCGTGCCGCGGGTGCCGGTGCCAGCAGCGTCTGCACGATGTCCAGCAGGATCGACGGAGTATCCGCCTCGCGTGGCTGGATCGATGGCCGCGGCAGCCGCTGGCGCTGCTGCAGCAGGCGTTTCACGTCCGCGGTTTCCGGCCATGGCAGCTTGCCGGTGAGCAGCCAGTACAGCAGCACGCCCAGCGCGAAGAGGTCGCTGCGGCCGTCGGCCGGTTCGCCGCGCAGCCGCTCCAGCGCCATGTAGGCCGGGGTGCCGCCAATCTCCGTCGGCGCGTCGCCGGGCGCGGCTGCGCCACCGCGCTCGGCGATGCCGAAGTCGCTGACCTTGGCATGCTGCCAGCCGTCGGTCAGCATGATGTTCTCGGGCTTGATGTCGTAATGGACCACGCCCTGGGCATGGGCGTAGTCGAGCGCCGCGGCGATCTGCTCGGCCAGCTCGATGATCACCGGCAGCGGCGGAAATCCCTCGCCCGCGACGCGGCTCGCCAGCGTTTCGCCGGAGAGCCGCTCCATCGCGATGTAGGAGCGGCCGTCGGCAGTCTCGCCGACGTCGAAGATGGTGACGATGTGCGGATGTGTGAGGTGGCCGGCCGCGCGCGCCTCGACCAGGAACCGGCGGCAGTAGCCGGGATCGGCAGCGATCTCGCGGCGCAGGCACTTGATCGCCACCTGGCGCTCGATCTGCGGGTCGAAGCCGGCGTAGACCACCGCCATCGCGCCCTCGCCGAGCAACCCCTCGATGCGATAGCGGCCGATCTGCGGCGGCGTGTCTGGCGCGCTCACGGCACGCTGCTCAGTGCAGCCACCAGGCCAGCGCGCCCAGCCCGATCGCGACCCA
>JAJXTX010000029.1:0-7920 GCA_021783385.1 Pseudomonadota bacterium | reverse complement strand
GGGTCACGCGAGGAAGCCGGCAATCACGTCGTTGAGAAAGCGCTGGCCCAGCGCGGTGGTGTGCAGCCGCTGCGGATCGTCGCGCAACCAGCTGCGCTGGCGTGCATCGGCGAGCGCCGCCGCGATGGATTTGACATCCAGCCCGGTGCGCTCGGCGAACTCGGCCAGCGGCACGCCGTCGACCAGCCGCAGCGCATTCAGCATGTACTCGAACGGCAGCTCGGCGGCGCCGACCACGCTGTCGCCGCCGATCCGCGCCTCGCCGCCGGTGGCTTCCAGGTAGGCGCGCGGATGGCGGGTTTTCCAGCGCCGATGTACGCGACCGCTGCCGGCGTCGCTGAGCTTGCCGTGCGCACCGGCGCCGATGCCGAGGTAGTCGCCGAACTGCCAGTAGTTGAGGTTGTGCGCGCAGCGCCGGCCGGGCTGCGCATAGGCGGAGATTTCGTACTGGGCGTAGCCGGCTGCGGCCAGGCGCTGCTCGCAGGCCTCCTGCATCGCCCAGGCATGGTCGTCGTCCGGCAGCGGCGGCGGATTGGCGGCGAACGCGGTGTTCGGCTCCAGCGTCAGCTGGTAGTGCGAGATGTGCGTGGGCGCCAGCGCCAGCGCGCGTTCCACATCGGCCAGCGCGCCGTCCGGCGTCTGCTGCGGCAGCGCGTACATCAGGTCCAGATTGATGTTGGCGTAGCCGGCGTCCTGCGCCGATTTCACCGCTGCCTCGGCTTCCACCGCCGAATGGATGCGGCCGAGCCGGCGCAGCTTGTCATCGTCGAAGCTCTGCACGCCGAACGAGATGCGGTTGACGCCGGCCGCCAGATAGCCGTCGAAACGGCCGTGCTCGACGGTGCCCGGGTTGGTCTCCAGCGTGATTTCGGCGTTGTCGGCCACGCGCAGCCGCTGGTGCACGCCGTCGAGCAGGCGCGCGATCAGTTCCGGTGCAAACAGGCTCGGCGTGCCGCCGCCGAAAAAGATGCTGACGATCGGCCGGCCCGCCAGTGCCGCCGCGAAGTCGCGGATGTCGGCATCCAGGTCGGCCAGCAGGAGGTCGATGTACGCGGCATACGGCGGCGGCTCGCTGCGCAGCCCGTGCGAGTTGAAGTCGCAGTACGGGCACTTCTTCACGCACCACGGCATGTGGATGTACAGCGACAGCGGTGGTGCGATCAGCGGCATCGGATCAGGCAGCCTGCGCAGCAAGCTTCGTGCGCAGCTGCGCCAGCGCCTGGCCGCGGTGGCTGAGCCGGTTTTTCAGCGCCGGGTCGAGCTCGGCGGCGCTGAGCGAGTGGCCGTCCGGCAGGAACAGCGGGTCGTAGCCGAAGCCGCCGGCGCCACGTGGGGCGGTCAGCACGTGGCCATGCCAGCGGCCTTCGGCGATCAGCGGGGCGGGATCGCCCGCATGGCGCAGCAGCACCAGCACGCAGATGAAGAACGCGTTTCGCCGCTCTGCCGGGACGCCGTGCAGCTCGCGCAGCAGCCTGGCGTTGTTGGCGGGATTGTCACCATGCATGCCGGCATAGCGGGCCGAATGCAGGCCGGGTGCGCCATGCAGACACGCCACACACAGCCCGGAGTCGTCGGCCAGCGCCGGCAGCCCGGTGACGCGGGCGGCATGGCGCGCCTTGAGCAAGGCGTTCTCGACGAAGCTGAGGCCGGTTTCCTCGATGTCCTCGACGCCGAGTTCGCCCTGCGCCACGACGTCCAGACCGCTGTCGGCCAGCAGGTTGCTGAACTCGGCCAGCTTGCCGCGGTTGCTGCTGGCCAGCACGATGCGTTGGGTCATCTGACAATTTTCGATGATTCGCTCATCCTGAACGTGGGTCTGAAGGGTCGAAGTCGCCGGGGTGCCCTTCGATTCCGCTTCGTTACGCTCAGGGTGAGCGGCTGAGGTTTCGGCGCTTGTCTGCCGGGTTGCGCAGTAAATAAGGGACAACTTATAGCGCGAGCGCCGCGCGCTGTGCGGCCACCAGTTCGCCGATGCCCTTTTCGGCCAGCGCCAGCAGCGCGTCCATTTCCGCGCGGCGGAAGGCGTGGCCCTCGGCGGTGCCCTGCACCTCGATGAAGCCGCCGCCGTCGTTCATCACCACGTTCATGTCGGTGTCGCAGCTGGAATCTTCGGCGTAGTCGAGGTCGAGCACCGGCACGCCCTGATAGATGCCGACCGAGATGGCGGCAACCGCGCCGACGATCGGGTTGCGCTTGAGGTTCTCGCGCTGCATCAGCAGGTTCACCGCATCGACCAGCGCCACGTAGGCGCCGGTGATGGCGGCGGTGCGGGTGCCGCCGTCGGCCTGCAGCACGTCGCAGTCGAGCGTGATCACGCGCTCGCCCAGTGCCTGCCGGTTGACGCAGGCGCGCAGGCTGCGGCCGATCAGCCGCTGGATTTCCATGGTGCGGCCACCCTGGCCGCCGCGCGCCGCCTCGCGCTGGGACCGGGTGTGGGTAGCGCGCGGCAGCATGCCGTACTCGGCCGTGATCCAGCCTTCGCCCTTGCCGCGCAGCCACGCCGGCGCGCGGTCCTCGATGCTGGCGGTGCACAGCACACGGGTGTCGCCGAAGCACACCAGCACCGAGCCTTCGGCGTGGCGGGTGTAATGGCGTTCGATGGTGACCGTGCGCAGCTGGTCGCAGGCGCGGCCACTGGGGCGGGTAGGGGCGTTCATGGGGAGGTTCCTGGCGTCGCTTGGCCGAATTGGGCAAGGCGGGACGGGAGAGTTTACCATTGCGCTCTTTTCCTCTTGTCCGGACGGCGCCCGATGATCCGCAGCATGACGGCCTACGCCAGTGCCGAAACCACCGGGCCCACCGGCACGCTGAGCTGCGAGCTGCGCACGGTCAACCACCGCTATCTGGAACTGAGCCCGCGGCTGCCGGAGGATCTGCGCAACTTCGAGTCGCTGCTGCGCGAGCGCATCGCGCTGAAGCTGTCGCGCGGCAAGCTCGACATCACCGTGCGCCGCACCAGCGATGCGCGCAGCGAGGCGTTGCAGGTGAACCGCAGCCTGCTGCTGCGGCTGTCGGAGCTGAATCTGGACATGCTCGCGCTGTTTCCCGGCATGCAGGTGGAGTTCACCGAGCTGCTGCGATTTCCCGGGGTGCTGCAGCAGTCGGCCGGCGATCCCGAATCCCAGCAGGCGGCGCTGTTCGACGTGCTCGACCGCGCGCTCGACGCGCTCACCGCCACGCGCGAGCGCGAGGGTGAGAAGCTGGCGCAGATCCTGCACGACAGGCTCGACGGCATCGAGCGCGTGGTGGCCGAGGTGCGCGGCTGGATGCCGCAAATCCGCAGCGCGCTGCGCGCACGGCTGGAGGCGCGGCTGGCCGATCTGAAGCAGCCGCTGGAACCGGGCCGGCTGGAGCAGGAGCTGGTGCTGCAGATCACCCGCACCGATGTCGACGAAGAGCTCGACCGGCTCAGCACCCACATCGGCGAAACCCGCCGCGTGCTGGGGCTGGCCGAGCCGGTCGGACGCCGGCTGGACTTCCTGATGCAGGAGTTCAACCGCGAGGCGAACACACTGGGTTCCAAGTCGGTGGATGCGCGCAGCACCAATGCCGCGGTCGAGCTGAAGGTGCTGATCGAACAGATGCGCGAACAGGTGCAGAACATCGAATGAAGTTGAATATTCGGCAAGTCCGGTCCCTCACCCCAACCCTCTCCCCGGCGGGGAGAGGGAGCCAACGGGCGGCGCCCTCTCATGTCCAGTGAAGCCGGCACGTTGTTCGTGATTGCCGCGCCGTCGGGTGCGGGCAAGTCGAGCCTGGTCAACGCGCTGCTGCAGCGTGAGCCGGCCATCTCGCTATCGGTCTCACATACCACGCGGCCGCCGCGGCCGGGCGAGCAGTACGGGCGACACTACTACTTCGTCGAGCGCGCCGAGTTCGAGCGCGAGATCGCCGAGGGCATTTTCCTGGAGCACGCCGAGGTGCATGGCAACCTCTACGGCACTTCGCGCACCACTGTGCAGGCGCTGCTGGCGCAGGGGCGCGACGTGCTGCTGGAGATCGACTGGCAGGGTGCCGAGCAGATCCGCGTGGCCAAGCCCGACTGCGTCAGCGTGTTCATCCTGCCGCCATCGCGGGCCGAGCTCGAGCGCCGGCTGCGCGGCCGCGGTTCGGACAGCGCCGAGGTGATCGAGCGCCGGCTGCGCAATTCGCGCGGTGAAATCGCCCATGCGCACACATTCGACTACATCCTGATCAATGACGTGTTCGAGCAGGCGCTGGACGACCTGCAGGCGATCGTGCGGGCGGTGCGCCAGCGCAGCGCGCTGCAATGGCGGCGGCACGAGGCGCTGATCGCCGAGCTGCTGGCGGCCGATGTCTGAGTACGCGGCCGTCGCGGGTCTGAGTGGCGGCTGAGCGGGACGCAGCGGCCCGCATGGCCTTCGCGTACCGGTTCGGCTACCTTGAGCACTTTCGTCAGACAGTCACCGCCCATGACCGACCCCGTTCGCGCCACGCCCGATGACAGCACCCTGGTGCGGGTGCGCGGCCTGACCACGGTGCTGGGCGGCAAGACCATCTTCGACCAGCTGGCGCTGGACATTCCGCGTGGCCGGATCACCGCGATCATGGGCCCCAGCGGCACCGGCAAGACCACCCTGCTCAAGCACATCACCGGCCAGATGCGTCCCGACGCGGGCGAGATCCTGGTCCATGGTCAGAACGTACCCGGCATGTCGCGCGAGGCGCTGTACAAGATGCGCGAGGGCATCGGCTACCTGTTCCAGAATTCGGCACTGCTGACGGATTTCGACGTGTTCGAGAACGTGGCCTTCCCGCTGCGCCAGCACACCGCGCTGCCGGAGGTGCTGATCCGCAGCCTGGTGCTGATGAAGCTGCAGGCGGTGGGCCTGCGCGGTGCGGCGCGTCTGATGCCGCACGAGCTTTCCGGCGGCATGGCACGGCGGGTGGCGCTGGCGCGCGCGATCGTGTTCGATCCGCAGCTGATCCTGTACGACGAGCCGTTTGTGGGACTCGATCCGGTGGCGCTGAACCAGGTGCTGAAACTGATCCGCACACTCAACCAGACCCTTGGCATCACCAGCGTGCTGGTGGCACATGAGCTGGCGGCGGTGCAGCAGATCGCCGATCACGTGTTCCTGATCGCCAACGGCAAGGTGGTGGCGCAGGGCGATCCGAAAAGCATCGCCGCTGACGGTTCGCCATGGACGCGGCAGTTCTTCGGCGGCGAGGCGGACGGCCCGGTGCCGTTCCAGTATCCGGCCGGGGACTACGCCAGCGAACTGGGTTTTGTCGGAGCGGTGAAATGAATCAGCGCAGACCCCAGGGCCGCAACGTGGTCACCCAGTCGCTGGCGCAGATCGGCGGCTGCGGCCTGTTCCTGCTGACCCTGCTGGCGGCGATTCCGCGCAGCTTCCGCTATCTGCGCGAAACGATCCGCCAGCTGTGGTTCGTCGGCGCCATGAGCCTGACCATCATCATGGTCTGCGGATTGTTCGTGGGCATGGTGTTGATGCTGCAGCTGTATCACGTGCTGTCGATCTTCGGCGGCACGTCGGCCAGCGGCATGGTGGTGGCGCTATCGGTGTATCGCGAGCTGGGACCGGTGGTCACGGCGCTGCTGTTTGCCGGCCGCGCGGGTACCTCGATCACCGCCGAGATTGGCCTGATGCGTGCCACCGACCAGATCGACGCGATGGAGATGATGGCGGTCGATCCGATCGCCTACGTCGCCACGCCGCGCTTTCTGGCCGGAGTGATCGCGATGCCGCTGTTGTGCTGCGTGTTCTGCGCGATGGCGATTTTCGGCGGCCATCTGGTCGGTGTCACCTGGCTGGGCATCGACAACGGCACGTTCTGGTCGAACATGACTGCGGTGGTCGACGTGCACACCGACATCGTCAACGGCGTGCTGTTCAAGAGCCTCGCGTTCGGTGCAGTGGTGACGCTGATCGCGGTGTATCAGGGCTTCACCACGCCCCCCACCAGCGAGGGCGTGGCCTATGCCACCACCCGCACCGTGGTGGCTTCGTCGATCGCCATCCTGGCGCTGGATTTCGTGCTCACCGCGTTCCTGATGTGATGATGGCATCAGGCCTGACACTTACCATGAATGCATCAACCATTTCGCCATGAGGATCGTGCCGTGAGCCAACCGAGAAGTTCGTATGCCATTGGCACCGGCCTGTTCATCGTGCTCGGCTTTGCCGCGCTCGCCTATCTGGCCACCCAGACCAGTTCGGTGGCCAATGTGCATCAGGGCGCCAGTTACATCATCGACACCCACTTCGCCAACATCGGCCAGCTGAAGGAGCGCGCGCCGGTGAAGATCGCCGGCGTGCGGGTCGGACAGGTGCGCTCGATCACGCTGGAGCCGGGCCAGGAAGTGGCCGATGTGAAGCTGGCGATCGAGAAGAGCTACGACCGCATTCCGCTCGATTCGGTGGCCACCATCTACACCAGCGGCCTGCTCGGCGACCAGTACGTGGGCATCCAGTACGGCAGTTCAAAAAAGGTCGTGGCCCCCGGCGGCACGTTGGCGCTGACCAAGCCGGCGCAGCAGCTGGAGGAAATGCTGGGCAAGTTCTTCGGTGCCGGCGGCGTGGCCGACAACCTCGGCGGCACCTATGCGGTAACGGCAAACTTCACCAATATCGGTGCGCTCACGGTCGGCGCACCCGTGAAGATGGCCGGCGTGCCGATCGGCAGCGTGCAGTCGGTCGTTGCCGATCCGGTCAAGCTGGATGCCAAGGTCACGCTGGCGATCGACAAGCGCTACAACCAGATTCCGGACGATTCCGCCGCGGCCATATTCACCAGCGGTTTGATCGGCACCCAGTATGTTGCGATCCAGCCAGGCGGTTCGCCGACCGCACTCAAGAACGGTGACGAGATGATCCTGACCCAGTCGGCGATGCAGCTGGAGGATCTGATCGGCAAGTTCCTGGTCAACGGTTCGCCCAGCGACAAAAAAGATGCCGGCAACGGCAAACCATCCGCATCCCCCGCCGGCAAGCAGTAGGCCGGTTTCGCCGAAGGAGTTACCCATGTTGCGCAGACTGGCACTTGCCACCGCCATTGCACTCGGCACGCTGATTTCCGCCTCGCCGGCATTTGCCCAGGCGGCTTCGGCCGCTGCCGCCACGCCGGCGCAGCAGACCCCGGTGCAGATCGTGCAGGGCATCGCCGATCAGCTGGCTACCGCGATCGACGGCCATCGAAAAGAGTTGAAGCAGCATCAGGAAAAGCTGATCAACATCATCGACGAGGTGTTCCTGCCGCACTTCGACATCGACTATGCCTCGATCCTGGTGCTCGGCCAGCACGCGCGGGAGGCCACGCCGGAACAGCGCGAGCGCTTCGCCAAGGCGTTCTACAACTCGATCACCCATCGCTACGCCGAGGGGCTGCTCAACTATTCCCGCGGTCGGGTCAAGGTGCTGCCGTTCAGCGGCGACCTCAACAGCAAGCGCACCCTCGTGCGTACCCAGGTGGTGCTGGACGACGGCAAGCTGGTGTCGATCGACTACGCGTTCCGCAAGAGCCAGAGCGGCGACTGGAAGGCCTACGACGTGATCATCGAAGGCATCTCCTACGTCAGCAATTATCGCAACCAGGTCGATGCAGAGATCCGCAAGGTCGGCATCAACCAGCTGATCACCAATCTGGAGACGCAGGGCGAAAAGGCCCTGGCGACCATGGAAAAGGATGGCAAGAGCGCGAAATGACGACCGTCGACGCACCCGCCTTTCAGCTGATTGCTGCCGCAGACGGCACGCTCGCCCTGAGCGGCGTGCTGAACTTCGACACGGCCAAGGCTGCCTGGCAGGCCATGCGCACGGCGCTCGATGAGGGGGCTCCCGTCCGGCTGGATCTTGGCGGCGTGCAGCAGAGCGATAGCGCCGGGCTGTCCTGCGTGATCGCCATGCTGGCCGAATCCGCCCGCCGCGGCCGCGCCCT
>JAJXTX010000260.1 GCA_021783385.1 Pseudomonadota bacterium | reverse complement strand
GCCATTCACTGACCAGGGGCGGCCATGCCGAATACCGAGTACTACAACGACCGCGTCGTGCGGCTGTTTCTGCTGGCCGCGGCGGTCTGGGGCATCGTCGGCATGTCGTTCGGGGTCTACGCCGCCGCCGAGCTGATGTGGCCGGCACTGAACTTCAATATCCCGTGGCTGACCTTCAGCCGGATCCGCCCCGATCACACCTTCGGCGTGATCTTCGCGTTTGGCGGCTCGGCGCTGATGGGCACCTGCTATTACGTGGTGCAGCGCACCGGCCATGCGCGGCTGGCACTGGGCCGGCTGGCCGAGTTCACCTTCTGGGGCTGGCAGCTGATCTGCGTGCTGGCGATGGTGACGATGCCGCTGGGGATCACCCAGAGCAAGGAGTACGCCGAACCGGAATGGCTCATCGACCTGCTGATCGCGGTGGTGTGGGTGAGCTTCGGGGTGGTGTTCTTCGCCAGCCTCACGCGCCGGCGCATCCGCCACATCTACGTGGCGAACTGGTACTACGGCGCCTTCATCATCGCGGTGGGCCTGCTGCACATCGTCAACAACCTCGCGCTGCCGGTGTCGATGTGGAAGTCCTACCCGATCTACTCGGGCGTGGTCGATGCGATGGTGCAGTGGTGGTATGGCCACAACGCGGTGGCGTTTTTCCTCACCGCCGGCTTCCTCGGCATGATGTATTACTTCGTGCCGCGGCAGGCGCAGCAACCGCTGTGGAGCTACCGCTTCTCGATCGTCAATTTCTGGGCGCTGATCTCGGTCTACATGTGGGCCGGCGCCCACCACCTGATGTACACCGCGTTGCCGGACTGGGTGCAGTCGGTGGGCATGGCGTTCTCGCTGATCCTGTTGATGCCCAGCCTGGGCTCGGCGGCCAATGGGCTGCTCACCTTCAACGGCTCGTGGTGGCGGCTGAAGACCGACCCCGCCGCCAAATTCATGGTGATGTCGCTGGTGTTCTATGCCGCTGCCACCTTCGAGGGTTCGATGATGGCGATCAAGACGGTGAACTCGCTGTCGCACTACACCGACTGGACCATCGCCCACGTGCATTCGGGCTCGCTCGGCTGGGTGGCGATGATCACCATCGGCTCGCTCTACGCGATGGCGCCGCGCGCGCTGGGTCGTCCGCAAATGCATTCGCATCGCGGCATGGAGCTCCATTTCTGGCTGCACATGATGGGCACGCTGCTGTACGTGGGCTCGATGTGGACCGCCGGCGTCACCGAGGGCCTGATGTGGCGCGCCACCCAGCCGGATGGCGCGCTCACCTACGGCTTCCTCGACAGCCTGATCGCGATCCGGCCGATGTACCTGATCCGCTGGGGCGGCGGCCTGCTGATCCTGTCCGGCATGTGGGTGATGGCCTGGAACCTGTGGCATACCGCCGCCGATGCGCGCGCGCACCTGATCAAGCCGATTCCGGTGCCGATCCCCGAACCGGTGCCGCACCAGGTGCCCGCTCCGCTGCCCGCTGCCGGTTGAGGACGACATCATCATGGCCTACAAGCATTTCGAAGCGATCGAGAAACACGCCGGGCTGCTCGGCATCCTGATCGCGATCATGGTGTCGATCGGCGGCCTCGCCGAGATCACCCCGCTGTTCATGGAAGCGCACTCGCTGAAACCACCACCCGGCGTGCTGCCCTACGATCCGCTGCGGCTGGCCGGCAAGGACGTCTACGTACGCGAGGGCTGCTACCTGTGCCATTCGCAGATGATCCGCGCGCTGCGTTTCGAGACCGAACGCTACGGCCACTACTCCACCGCCGCCGAGTCGGTCTACGACCGCCCGTTCCAGTGGGGATCCAAGCGCACCGGGCCGGATCTGGCACGCGTGGGCGGCAAATACTCCGACCAGTGGCATCGCCTGCATCTGATGAATCCGCGCCAACTGGTGCCGCCGTCGAACATGCCGGGCTACCCGTGGCTGGCCGAGAACAAGCTCGATGCCGCCGATATCCAGGCGCGCATGCGCACCCTGCGCCGGCTCGGCGACCCCTACAGCGACGCGGACATCGCCGGCGCACCGGCGGCGGTAAAGGGCAAGACCGAAATGGACGCCCTGATCGCCTATCTGCAGGGGCTCGGCATCCGCAACGAGCCGCTGGCAAAAAACCCCGCCACGCCAACCCCGGCCAGCCAGGGAGGTGCGCCATGACGCCGATGCATCCGGTCTGGGCCTGGGTCACCGGCAGCTTCATCGTGCTGATGATGCTCAGCTTCATCGGCATCTGGATCTGGGCCTGGCGCAGATACCACCTGTGCACGTTCGACCGGATGGCACGGTTGCCGATGGAAGACGAACCCGCAGCCGATGCTGCCATGAAGGAGGATCGCCCATGAGCGCGGGATGGTCGTTGTGGGTGATGGGCCTGATCGTGTTCAACCTGGGCATCACGCTGTTCCTGTTCCTGTGGGGTCCGCGCGCGAAGATCCCCACCCTGCCCGACGGCACCAGCGGTCATGTCTGGGCTCACGGCACGCTGCGCGAAGGTATCCGGCGGTTGCCGCGCTGGTGGCTGCTGTTTTCGGCCAGCATGTTCGCCGTCGGCTTCGTGTATCTGGCCCTGTATCCGGGCTTCGGCAACGCCAGGGGAATGCTGGGCTGGACCTCGCGTGGACAACTGGCGCGCGACGTCGCCGCCAACAACGCCAAGCTCGACGACGCGATGAAGGACTTCGCCAGCTATACGGTCGAGCAGGTGGCCTACGATCCGGCCGCGCAGCAGATGGGACGCGTGCTGTTCCAGGACAACTGCGCCGCCTGCCACGGTCGCGCCGGCACCGGCAACCCGCTGCTGGGCGCACCCAACCTCACCGACAACGACTGGCTCTATGGCGGCGATGGCAACGCCATCACCGCCTCGATCCACGACGGCCGCAACGGCGTGATGCCGCCGTGGGCCAGTCTCGGCGAGGACAACGTGAACCATCTCGTGCAATACGTGCTGAGCCTGTCCGGCGCGCCGCACGACGCGGCGATGGCCGCCGCCGGCAAGCCGCTGTTCGCCACCTGCGCCGCGTGCCATGGCGCGGACGGCAAGGGCAACCAGGCGCTCGGCGCACCCAACCTCACCGACCATATCTGGCTGTATGGCGGCAGCGTGGCCGACATCCACCGGACCATCCACGACGGCCGCCAGGGTCACATGCCGGCCTGGAGTCCGCGGCTGTCCGACGACCAGATCCATGTGCTGGCCGCCTACGTCTATCGTCTGTCGCATCCGGCCGATGCCAGCCACCCCTGACGGCGGCATCGACCGCACGGCCTCGCACTGGTACCGCCAGCCGGTGCTGTGGCTGGGCCTCGCCGTGTTCGTCGCCTCGCTGGCCGGCTGCGTGTGGATGATCGTGCTCGGGGCGCAGCATGCCGACACGCCGCTGGATACGGCGCACACCGTGTTCGGCGTGCCGGTCAGCGCACACAGCAGCCCCGGCGCGCCGCCGGCCGACCCGGCGCCATGAACGCGCACGCGGCGTGGGCCGATCCGCAACTCGCGGCGCAGGTGCTGCGCCGCCGTCGCGACGGCTGCAGCGAGATCGCCGTGCGCGTCGCGTCGCTGGACGATGCGCGTCAGGTGCTATGGCTGGAACAGCGCCTGCATGCCCTGCCCGGCGTGCGGCGGGTCGCGATCGACCGCCCCGCGCGGCGGGTGCGGGTAGTGTGGGATGCGCAACGCACCTCGCTGCCGCTGTTGCTCGACCATTTCGCCGCGGCGCATTGCCCCGCCCAGCCGTTGCAGCACGCCGGCATCGACGATGCACGTGCCGACGAGATGCACGATGCGCTGAAGCGCCTGCTGGTCGCCGGCATGTGCACCATGCAGGTGATGGCCTACGCCCTGGTGATCTACATCGGCGCCGTCGATTTCGTCGATTTCAGCACGCGCAACCTGTTCCGCTGGCTCGGCCTGATCACCACCGTGCCGCTGGTGCTGTATGCCGCGCAGCCGTTTTTCAGCGGTGC
>JAJXTX010000259.1 GCA_021783385.1 Pseudomonadota bacterium | reverse complement strand
GCTGCGCCTGGGCGTAACGGGTCAGCGAATCCATCAGCAGCAGCACCCGCTGGCCACGGTCACGGAACCATTCGGCGATCGCGGTGGCGTACTGCGCGCCGCGCAGCCGCTTGAGTGGCGGCGCGTCTGCCGGCGCAGCGACGATCACGGCGCGGCGACGTCCCTCTTCACCCAGCGTCTGCTCGACGAACTCCTTGACCTCGCGGCCGCGCTCGCCGATCAGCCCGACCACCACCACATCGGCATTCGTATAGCGGGTCATCATGCCGAGCAGGGTCGACTTGCCGACGCCGGAACCGGCGAACAGCCCCAGTCGCTGGCCACGACCGACGGTAAGCAGGGCATTGATCGCGCGCACGCCGACATCCAGCGGCGCATCGATCGGCTTGCGCGACATCGGATTGATCGGCTCGCGCTTGACCGCGGTACGCTCGTCCACACCCAACGGCCCCAACCCGTCCAGGGGCACGCCATCGGCACCGATCACCCGGCCCAGCAGCGCGCTGCCGACGGGCAGGCCGCCGTTGTGACCGCACGGACGCACCCGTGCATTGGGCAACACGCCATGCATGTCGCCCACCGGCATCAGCAGCAGGCGTTCGTCGGCAAACCCGACGACTTCGGTCTCCAGCTGCACGCCGTCGGCGGTGTCAACCAGGCAGCGCGCGCCGAGTGCCGCCTCGCAGCCCTCGGCCTCGAGTGTCAGCCCGACCACCCGGCGCAGGCTGCCTTCCACGGTCAACGTGCGCGCCGTGTCGGCACGCGCGCAGCGACGTGCCAGTTGCTGCTGCCAGCGCGACTGGCGTGCGGCGAGCATGGCGTCGGTGTTCATGCCGTGGTCTCGTCGTCGGATCTGTCCTCGCCCAGCACACCATCGATCACCGCGGCCAGACGGGTATCCACCCGCGCATCGAGCCGTGAACGTTCACTTTCCAGCTGGCAGTCGCCGCGTGCCAGCGCCGGATCGGCGAGCAGCTGCCAGTGGGATTCCGCCGCACCCGCTTCACGCAGCAGGGCCAGATCATCCGGATGCAGACGCACGCGCAGCTCCCGGGTGGCGGCCGGCAGTGCCGCCGCCGCCTGGCGCACCGCCTGCAGGATCAGCCCGGGCGACAATTGCAGCTCACGCACGATCACCCGGCGCGCCACCAGCATCGCCAGCCGCGCCAGCTCCTGTTCGGTCTGCTGGTCGAGCGCCTGCAGCGGAAACGCCGCCGCGTTGAATAACGCGTCCAGCCGGGCCATCTGCTCGCGCACCTGCTGCTGCGCCGCCATCAGCCCTTCCGCGCGGCCGGCGGCATAACCCTCTTCGCGTGCCTGTCGCTCGAGTGCCTCGAGTTCGCGCACGGTCGGCTGCGGCACCGCTTGGGCGGCCTTCGCAGCCGCTTGCAGGATGCCGACCTGCGGCAACTCCCAGCGCTGGATGCCCAGGCTCGCGTCACTGAGCGCATCCATGGTCAGACGAACTCCTCACCGCCGGAAGAGAGGGATATCTGTCCGGCGTCGGCGAGTTTGCGGGCGGTCGCCATGACCTCTTTCTGTGCCGCTTCGACTTCGCTCAGGCGCACCGGCCCCTTCACCTCGAGGTCATCGCGCATCATGTCGGCGGCACGCTTGGACATGTTGGCGAAGATTCTTTCGCGCATCTCCGGTTCGGTGCCCTTGAGTGCGGTGATCAGGGTGGCTGACGGAACCTCGCGCAGCAGCGTCTGCATGCTGCGATCGTCGAGGCCGGCCAGATCCTCGAACACGAACATCAGGTCCTCGATCTTTCCGCCCAGAGTCTCGTCGTGGCCGCGGATCGCCGCCATCAATTCGGCTTCGCGACTGCTCTCCATCGCATTGAGGATATCCGCCGCGGCCTTGATGCCGCCTACCGTGGCAGATTTGAGCTTCTTGTTGTTGCCGGAGAACTGACGCTCCATCACCTCATCCAGCTCATTCAGCGCATGCGGCTGCACGCCATCAAGCGTGGCAATGCGCATCACCGCATCGCTGCGCACGCGCTCCGGCAGGTAGCCCAGAACCTCGGCCGCCTGATCCGGCTCCAGATGCGCCAGCACCAGCGCGATGATCTGCGGATGCTCCTGGTTGATCATTTCGGCGATCGCGCGACTCTCCATCCATTTGAGCGACTCCAATCCCTTGCTGCTGCGGCCGAGCAGGATGCGGTCGATCAGCCCGCCGGCCTTGTTCTCGCCCAGGGCGTTGATCAGGATCTTGCGGATGTATTCCTCGGTGCCGACGCCCAGCGAGGTGTGGCTCGCCATGTCGCCATCGAGCTTGTCCAGCACCTGCCTGACCTGCTCGCGCGAGACGCCAGACAGCGCCGCCATGGCCGAGCCGACGGCCTGCACATCGCGCGCGCTGAGGTGCTTGAGCACCTCGGCCGCATCTTTCTCGCCGAGCGTCAGCAGCAGAATCGCCGCGCTTTGCGCACCGCCCGCATGGGATTGATCAGCCGCCATCTGCGTTCACCCAGCTCTTCACCACCTGTGCCACCTGCTTCGGGTTTTCACCAACCATCCGGCGTACCTGACCAATGCGTTGTTCGTAGGCGAGCGCGGCCGATGCGGGCAGCCGGGCATCTTCGCCAGCCGGCGGGTCGTCCTCGACCCGCACGGAAATCCTCGGCATCGGCGCCGGCAATGCTTGCGCCGGGGCCTCACTGCGCAGCAGCCCCTTCAGCAGCGGCCGCAGCAGTCCGAACGCCACCAGCAAGGCCAGCATGATGCCGAGCCCCTGCTTGATCAGATCCATCACGCCGGGCCGTTGCCACAGCGGCTGCGGCGGCAGATCCTCGGTGGCCGGCCCATGCTGGAAGGGTTCGTTGATCACGCTGACACTGTCGCCACGGGCCGCATCGAAACCCACCACATTCTTGGTCAGCTCGGTCAGATGCTTCAGCTCCTGCGCCGTGAACGGCACGCTCCTGGGCGCCTTGCCGGCATCTCCGGCAGGATCGTTCGCCGCCTTGGCCAGCTTGTTGTCCACCACCACGGCCACGGTCAGGCGCGACACCCGACCAGCCGGATCACTGACATGACTGATCGTGCGGTCCAGTTCGTAATTGCGGGTGGCGCTGCTGCTGCTTTCACTCGGGCTGACGGCCGCTGCCGTGGTGGTCGCCGGGGCGGACTTGCCCGCCGCCGGATTGGCCGCCGTTGGCTGGGCCACCACGGCCGGCGGCTGATTGCTGAGCGCGCCGGGCACACCGCCCGAACCAGCTGCACCGGCCGTGTGCTGCTCGGTACGGGTCTGTTCGCTGCGCAGAGCCGGATGATCGGGATCGAAGGTTTCCGTGGCCTTCTCGGTCTGGCTGAAGTCCAGGTCGGCATAGACCTGGGCATGCACTCTGCCGGGGCCGACCAGCGGCGTCAGCAGCGCCTCGATCCGTGCCGCGTAGGTGTTCTCGATCTGGGTCGCCAGGCGCAGCCGGGAATCGCCGACCGCGGTGGGACTGTTCGAATCGCTGGTCAGCAGCTGGCCCTGCTGATCGATCACCGACACCTGGCGGGCATCCAGATCAGGGACGCTGGATGCCACCAGATGCACGATTGCCGCGACCTGGCCGGCATCCAGCTGGCGGCCGGGGTACAGCGTGACCAGCACTGACGCACTGGCGGCCTGGTTGTCACGGATGAACGCCGACGGCTTGGGCAAGGCCAGATGCACGCGCGCGGAGCGCACCGACTGCAATCCACTGATGGTCGTGCCGAGATCGGTTTCCAGCATTTGCTGGTAACGGGTGCGCTCGGCCAGGTCGCTCATGCCGAACGGCGAGTCAGCCGCACCGGTTGCACTGCTGCTGGCCAGCCCCTGCGGCAAGCCCTGACCGGCCAGCTTCAGGCGCAGTGCGGCCAGATCGGCGGCCGGCGCCATGATCGACGAACCATCACTGCTCAGCTGGTAAGGCGTATTGCTGGCCTGCAGTTGCTGGGTGATCGCCGCGGCGTCCTTCTGCGCCAGCCCCGCGTACAGCA
>JAJXTX010000258.1 GCA_021783385.1 Pseudomonadota bacterium | reverse complement strand
CATGATCCCGTCGGCCAAGGTCAGCGTGGTCGGCGTGCAGCGCGACGAATGCACGCTGCAGCCGGTCACCTACTACGAAAAGCTCAGCGGCCGCATGGACGAACGCATCGCGCTGATCGTCGACCCGATGCTGGCCACCGCCGGCACGCTGATTGCCACCGTCGATCTGCTCAAGGCCGCCGGCTGCAAGCGCATCAAGGGACTGTTTCTGGTCGCCGCGCCCGAAGGCCTCGCCCGCATCGAAGCGGCCCACCCGGACATCGAGATCTATACCGCCGCGATCGACCAGCGCCTCAACGAAAACGGCTACATCCTGCCGGGCCTCGGCGACGCCGGCGACAAGATCTTCGGCACCAAGCCCGGCTGAGGCTCAGCGCCCGAAGCGGTCGGTCGCCTCGATCAGCTGGTGCATGATGCCGGGCTCGAAGGCCGAATGGCCGGCGTCCTGCACGATGCGCAGGTCGGCCTCGGGCCACGCGCGATGCAGGTCCCATGCGCTGCGCAGCGGGCAGACCACATCGTAGCGTCCCTGCACGATCACCGCGGGAATATGGCGGATGCGCTCCACGTTGCGCAGCAGCTGGTCGTCATGCTCGAAAAAGCCGCCATGGACGAAGTAGTGGCATTCGATGCGCGCGAACGCCAGCGCGAATTCGTCCTCGGCGCTGGAGGCGATATACGAGCTGTCCTGCCACAGGAAGCTGGTGGCGCCCTCCCATACAGACCAGGCGCGCGCGGCATCGATGCGCGTTTTCGCATCAGCGCTGGTCAGCCGCCGGTGGTAGGCGCTCATCAGGTCGCCGCGCTCGACCGCTGGAATCGCGGCGAGATAGGTTTCCCATGCGTCCGGGTACAGCACGTCGCAGCCCTTCTGGTAGAACCACTCGAGCTCCGCGCGGCGCAGCAGAAAGATGCCGCGCAGCACCAACTCGGTGACCCGCTCCGGATGCGTCTGCGCATACGCCAACGCCAGCGTGGAGCCCCACGAGCCACCGAATACCTGCCAGCGCTCGATCGCCAGGTGCTTGCGCAGGCGCTCGATGTCGGCGACCAGATCCCAGGTGGTGTTGTCGGTCAGCTCCGCGTGCGGGGTGGACTTGCCGCAGCCGCGCTGGTCAAACAGCACGATGCGATAGACGGCTGGATCGAAGAAGCGCCGGCACTTGCTGTTGGTGCCGCCACCCGGACCGCCGTGCAGGAAGACCACCGGCTTGCCATGCGGGTTGCCGCTCTGCTCGTAGTACAGCGTGTGCAGCGCGGATACTGCCAGCAGACCGCTGTCGAAGGGTTCGATTTCCGGATACAGCGAACGCGGTGACGACGGCATGCGGGCTCCTGCAGAGCGGACGGAGAAGCGCGCAAGGCTAGCATGGCCGCATGCATGGACGCGCTCAGAGGGCCGCGAACAGCTTGCCAGGATTGAGGATGCCGTGCGGATCGAACGCCTGGCGCACACCGCGCATCAGCGCGATCTCCGCCGCGCTGCGGGTGCTTTCCAGATACGCCAGCTTGACCAGGCCGATACCGTGTTCGGCCGAGATGCTGCCGCCATGGCGCTGCAGGGTCGCCGCCAGCAGCTTGGTGACGTGCTCGCACTGGGCGATGAAGGTCGGCTCGTCGAGCCCGTCAGGGCGCAGCACGTTGATGTGCAGATTGCCGTCGCCGATGTGGCCGAACCAGATCACCTCGACCTGCGGGTATTCGCGCAGCAGCAGCGCCTGCATCTCCTGCAGGAAGGCCGGCACCGCGCTGATCCGCACCGACACGTCGTTCTTGTAGGGCCGATGTGCGGCGAGGCTTTCGGTGATGCCCTCGCGCAACCGCCACAGCGCCGCGGCCTGCGCCTCGCTTTGCGCCAGCACACCATCGCTGACCCAGCCCTGTTCCACCGCGTGTTCGAACGCCGCCAGTGCAGCCTCGCGTGCCGGCTCGTCGATGGCGTCGAACTCGGTCACCACGTAATACGGATGATCGCCCTCGATGGCCCGCTGCGCGCCGTGCGCCAGCACGTGCCGTAACGCCTGCTCGGTGAAAAACTCGAACGCCTGCAGCGTCAGCCGTGCGCGAAACAGCGCGAACACCTGCATCAGCGCGGCCATGTCCGGCAACGCCAGCAGCATCACCTGCGACGGCGGCGGCGGATCGGTGAGCTTGAGCGTGGCCTCCACCACGATGCCCAGCGTGCCCTCCGACCCAACCAGCAGCTGGCGAAAATCGTAGCCGCTGGAGTTCTTGATCAGCCCGCGATTGAGTTCGAGCAGCTCGCCGTTGCCAGCGACCACTTTCAGGCCGGCAATCCACTCGCGCGTGTTGCCGTAGCGGATCACCCGGATGCCACCGGCATTGGTTGCGATGTTGCCACCGATCGAGCAGGAGCCGCGCGCCGCGAAGTCGACCGGATAGAACAGCCCGTGCCCGCACGCCGCGTCCTGCAACGCCTGCAGGGTGACCCCCGGCTGCACCGTCAGTGTGCGATCGACCGGGCTGAAATCCAGCACCCGGTTCATCCGTTCCAGGCTCAGCACCAGCTCGCCGCGCGCCGCCACCGCGCCGCCGGAGAGGCCGGTGCGACCGCCCGACGGCACGATCGCCACACGCTGCGCATTGGCCCAGCGCATGATCTGCTGCACCTCCTCGATGCTGGCCGGCAGCGCGATCGCCAGCGGCGCCGGCGTCCAGCGGCGGGTCCAGTCGCGGCCGTAGTGCTCCAGGTCGGCAGGTGCGGTGAGCAGGCGCAGGTCGGGCAGGCAACGGATCAATTCAGCGAGAAGGTGGTCGGACATGCAGGGGCTCCGGGATCTTCGTGCAGCCTGCCAGCCGCATCGCGTCGCGTCTACTGTTGCATTGCCGCAATTCTTCCTCCGGCTCTGGCATAGTAATCACCTTGACCTGCCTGGAAGGCCATATGCAAACCTCGTATCCGCGACAAGACATCAAGGTGTTGATGCTGGAAGGCGTCAGTGCCAGCGCCGTGGAAAGCTTCCACCGCGCCGGCTACAGCCAGGTGGAGCTGCACAGCAAGTCGCTGCCCGAAGCTGAACTCAGGCAACGCATTGCCGATGCGCACATCGTCGGCATCCGCTCACGCACCCAGCTCAGCGCGGACGTGCTGGCGCAGGCCAAGCGCCTGATCGCCGTGGGCTGCTTCTGCATCGGCACCAATCAGGTCGACCTGACGGCGGCGCGCAAGCTTGGCGTGCCGGTGTTCAATGCGCCCTACTCGAATACGCGCAGCGTCGCCGAGCTGGTGATCGCCGAGGCGATCATGCTCTTGCGGGGCATCCCGCAGAAGAACGCGCTGTGCCATCGCGGCGGCTGGACCAAATCGGCGGCCGGCAGCTACGAGACGCGCGACAAGGTGCTGGGCATCGTCGGCTACGGACACATCGGCACCCAGGTGGGCGTGTTGGCCGAGAGCCTGGGCATGCGGGTGATTTTCCACGATATCGAAAGCAAGCTTTCGCTCGGCAATGCGCGCGCCGTCTCCGGCCTGGACGAGCTGCTCGAACGTGCCGACGTGGTCACCCTGCATGTGCCGGAGACCCCCGCCACGCAGCTGATGATTGGCCCCTCGCAGCTGGCGCGCATGCGCGCGGGCAGCATGCTGATCAACGCGTCGCGCGGCAGCGTGGTGGATATCGCGGCGCTCGCCGATGCGCTGCGGCAGGGTCACCTGGCCGGCGCGGCGGTGGACGTTTTTCCGGTAGAGCCCAAGGGCAACGACGACGCCTTCGTCTCGCCGCTGATCGGCATGGACAACGTCATCCTGACCCCGCATATCGGCGGCAGCACGCTGGAGGCGCAGGACAATATCGGCATCGAGGTGGCCAACAAGCTGATCCGCTACAGCGACAACGGCTCCACCCTGTCGGCGGTCAACTTTCCCGAAGTCACCCTGCCCGAACATCCCCACAGCCGCCGGCTGCTGCACATCCATCGCAATGTGCCGGGCATGCTGTCGCGCATCAACGAGCTGTTTTCCTCCGGCAA
>JAJXTX010000257.1 GCA_021783385.1 Pseudomonadota bacterium | reverse complement strand
CGGCAGATCAACATCTATCACGCGCTGGGCGCCAAGGTGCCGGAGTTTGCGCACCTGCCGATGATTCTCGACAAGGAGGGCAAGAAACTCTCCAAGCGCACCAGCGCGGTCAGCGTGATGGACTACCGCAACGACGGCTTCCTGCCGCACGCGCTGCTGAACTATCTGGTGCGGCTGGGCTGGTCGCATGGCGACCAGGAGATCTTCTCGCGCGAGCAGATGATTGCGCTGTTCGACATCGCCGACGTCAACAAGGCGGCCTCGCGTTTCGATATCGAAAAGCTGGCGTGGCTCAACCAGCACTACCTGAAAACCGACGATCCGCAGACGCTGGCGGCGGAATTCGCCTGGCATCTGGCGCGCGCCGGGATCGACAGCGCGAACGGGCCGGCGCCGGCGGATGTGATCGTGGCGCTGCGCGATCGCGTGCATACGCTGCGCGAAATGGCCGAGAAAGCGCGCGTCTGGTATGCGCCGATCGCCGCGTGGGACGAACAGGCCGTGGCCAAACATCTGCGCAACGACGGTGCGATCGCGGTGCTGCAGGCGGCCGGCCCGCTGCTGGCCGATTGCGCCTGGCTGCCGGAGTCGATCCATCAGGTGATCGAGCAGCTTGCCGCCACGCTGACACTGGGCATGGGCAAGATCGCGCAGCCGCTGCGGGTGGCGATGACCGGCACCCAGGTGTCGCCGTCGATCGATCAGACGATCTATCTGGCCGGCCGCGCCGAGGCGCTCAAGCGCATCGAGGCGGCGCTGGTGCGGGCGCGCGCCTAGCCGATGCGCATGCCGCACGCACACTGCCTGCGCCGTCATGGATGAGCTGCTGGCCCGCGCCACCCGCGGCGTGGACCTGGACGCGCCGGGCGCGTTCGGACACATCTTTTTCAACCTGTTGAATATGCTGCCGTGGGCTGCCATGTTCTGGTGGAGCCTGCTGTTTGTCGCCGTCGGCGCGCTGCTTGGCTGGTGGCGTGGCCGGCTGCGCGACGGGATCATCTGGGCGGCCGCGCTGGGACCGTTCGGCTGGCTGGTGATCCTGGCCCGACCGCGCCCGCCTTCCCGCGCGCAGCCGCCACCGCTGCCGCGCTGACGCCTAACGCGGTTGCGGCGGCGTACCATCATCAAGCACAAGGTGAATTTCTTGACCCACGACGCTGACAGCCCGCACAAGCATCCGCCGCATCATCACGATGCGAGGGGTTTCGTGCGCGCGGTGGAGCATGCCAGCGCCGAGCGCGGCCTGCGCCTGACGCCGCTGCGCAAGGAGGTGCTGGAGCTGGTCGCGGCCGCGCGCAAGCCGGTCAAGGCCTACGACCTGCTGGATCTGCTGCGTGAGAAGCACGGCAATGCGGCGCCGCCGACGGTCTACCGTGCGCTCGATTTTCTGCTCGAGCACGGCTTCATCCACAAGCTGGAATCGATCAATGCGTTCGTGTCCTGCCACCATCCGGCGCAGGCGCACCAGGTGCCGTTTCTGATCTGCGATAGCTGCTCCAGCGCGCAGGAAGTCTGCGACGAACGCGTGGCCGAGCTGATCGAGGCGCAGGCCAGGGCGCTGGGTTTCCGGCCGCAGGCGCAGACGCTGGAAGTGCACGGCACCTGCAAGCACTGCCGCAAGGCCTGAGTTCGCCCGCGTCGGGTTCGCGTACGCCCGCATCGCCACCTCGCGTACTGAACAAGCTGCCGCCGTCAGTGCAGGCGAGGGAGACCGGTCATGGCAATTTGCTTTGTTATAAAGTAACATTCACGCCAGCAGCTGAAACCGCCATCTCTGGCGATGTCTGGTCGATCCCATGAACTCCGAGCAGCCGAGCAAAACCCGTTGGTGGCAGGTAGCCGATCGCGTCGGCGCCACGGCGTCGTTCCTGTGCGCCATTCACTGCGCGCTGCTGCCGTTCGTGCTGGCGTTGCTGCCGTTCGTCGGGCTGGAGTTTCTCGCCGACCATCGTTTCGAGCGCGGCTTTGTGTTGTTCGCCTGCGCGTTGGCGCTGTTTGCCCTGATCCGCGGCTACCGCCGCCATCAGGGACCGCTGCCGCTGATGCTGGCCGCTCCGGGACTGGCCCTGCTGCTCCTTGGGGTGACCTATGCCGAAGGCTATTCGATCATCCTGCACAGCGTGCTGGTGACCTGCGGCGGCCTGCTGGTCGCGTCGGCGCATTTCGTCAACCTGCGCACCGACCGCCGTCTTGGCCATGCGCAAGCCCATTCTCACGTTCAGGGCGCACACGGCGTGCATTCCGGCGCAGCTCCTTCGCTCGAATGATGGCGTTGGCACGCCATGGCTGACTATCGCGCTTTGCCTGCGCGCTGCTATGATCACCGGCCATTCATTCAAAAAATCAAGGAGTTCCCATGGGTAAGGGCGATCGCAAGACCCGTCGCGGCAAGACCTACCGCGGCAGCTACGGCAATACCCGTGCGCACGCCGCTGTTCCGGCGGTAGCCGGCGCCAAGCCGACCGTGACCAAGCCGGCCGCCGTGGCCGCCAAGAAGGCCGCGCCGAAGAAGAAATCGGCCTGAGCCAACGGCAGAGAACGCACAAGACCCCCGCCCTGGCGGGGGTTTTTGTTTATGGCGGCAGCGTGCGCAGCGCGTGGGTGCGTCCGGCGCTGACTGAATGCTTACCCGCGTCCGGCTGGTCGCGGTTTGCCAGCACCGTCCGTGCCGTATACAATCGTCTTATCGTATTAATGCGTTAATACATCATGAAACGTCGCTGGCTTGATCCTGAAACCCCCGCCGAGTCGGCCGAGCTGAACCTGTACCAGGCGCTGCTGTCGATGAAGAGCGTCGAGGAAATGGGCGCTTTCCTCGGCGACCTGTGCACGCCGGCCGAGCTTGAGGTGCTGGTGGATCGCTGGCAGGTGGTGCCGTATCTTCTGGAAGGCCTGGCCTACCGCGAAATCCATGAGCGCACTGCGGTAAGCATCACTACCATCGGACGCGTGGCGCGCTGTCTCAATCAGGGCAATGGCGGCTACCTCGCGGCAGCCGCGCGCGCGGCGCGCCGCAAATCGTCCGCAACCCGAAAGGCCCTGGCATGAAAGAGCGTGACCGTTTGCGCATCGCGATGCAGAAATCCGGCCGGCTGACCGAGCCCGCGCTGGAACTGCTGAACCGTTGCGGCCTGAGTTTCCGGCAAAGCCGCGACAAGCTGTTCTGCTTCGGCGAGGGCGAGCCGGTCGACCTGCTGCTGGTGCGCGACGATGACATCCCTGGCCTGATCGCGCAGGGCGTCTGCGATCTCGGCATCGTGGGACGCAACGTGCTCGACGAATTCCGGCTTACCGCCGGCCGCGATGCCGCACCTCTGCACGAGTGGCGGCCGCTTGGTTTCGGTCGCTGCCGGCTGTCGATCGCCGTGCCGCAGGAGTTCGACTATCAGCGTCCGCAGCAGCTCGACGGGTTGCGCATCGCCACCTCGTATCCCGGCCTGCTCGGCGAGTGGCTGCGCACCCAGGCGGTGGGTGCGGCAGTGGTCACGCTGGCCGGCTCGGTGGAAATCGCGCCGAAGCTGGGCACCGCCGACGCGATCTGCGACCTGGTGCAGAGCGGTGGCACGCTGGTGGCCAATCAACTGCGCGAAACCGTGGTGCTGCTGGAGAGCGAGGCGGTGCTGGCTGGTCCGCTGACGCTGCCGGCCGACGAGCGCGGCGACCTGATCGAGCTGCTGCTGAAGCGGCTGGACGGCGTGATCCAGGTGCGCGAATCGCGTTTGCTGCTGCTGCAGACCTCGCGCCAGAATCTCGAGGCGGTGACGCGGCTTTTGCCCGGCGGACCGCAGCCCACCCTGCTGCCGGTGGCAGGTCAGCCGGATCAGCTGATGCTGCAGGCACTGTGTGCGGGCGAAGTGAGCTGGCGCCAGCTGGAAGAGATCAAGAAGGCCGGTGCGCGCGAGATGTTCGTGCTGCCGGTGGAAAAAATGCTCGCCTGAGCGGCCATGCGGAAAGGATCGAAGCGATGAAGCGTCTCGACTGGAACACCCTCGACGAAGC